>NZ_JAMTCC010000001.1:0-238562 GCF_025370265.1 Shewanella septentrionalis
TATTAATTTGAACCTATTGTTCCCGTTTAACATCTACGGTGTCCTAGGCACTCTCTTCTAAAGAAGGAAGGTAACCTCAGACATATTAATTCGAACTTACGTTCCTGCTTAACATCTGCAGTAAGTTTGGTGGAGCTACACGGGATCGAACCGTGGACCTCTTGCATGCCATGCAAGCGCTCTCCCAGCTGAGCTATAACCCCAAAACTTATCAAGCTACATTTAAGTGCACTACAAGCATTTGCTCGTCTGTGTCTCAACTGCGTGGCGCATTCTATGCAGCGCACCTAAAAGTGTCAACTCGTTTTTTAGGAATTTATTCTATCTGCTACAAATTCAATCGCTTTGGATATTCTTTGCTCAGAACGGCTTCTTCCGATTAAAAATAATGTGATATCAAGGCCTGGTGACTGCCCTGCCCCTGTTACAGCAACACGTAAAGGCATACCAACCTTGCCCATACCCACATCTAATTCTGTTGCAGTGTCTTCAATCGCCTGATGGATAGCTTCTACAGTCCACTCAGTTAATGCGGCTAATTTTTGTTGAACCAGTTGCAATGGCTCTAACGCAACACCACGTAAATGCTTTTTCGCTTGGGCCTCATCAAACTCTGCAAAGTCTTCATAGAAATAGCGGCTAGAAGCGGCTAACTCTTTTAGTGTCTTAGCGCGTTCAGCTAATGCCGTAACCACTTCCGCTAATGATGGGCCGTTTGACATATCAATTTTTTGATCGTCCATGTGCCATTGTAAGTGTGTCGCCACATATTCTGGAGCAAGACTCTTAATATAGTGTTGGTTCAACCACACCAGTTTATCGGTATTAAAGGCTGAAGCGGCTTTATTGATATCACCGAGCTTAAAGTATTGCTTCATTTCTTCTAATGAGAAGATTTCTTGATCGCCATGTGACCACCCTAAACGTACTAGGTAATTCAATAGTGCTTCTGGCAAATAACCATCGTCACGGTACTGCATTACGCTCACTGCGCCATGACGCTTAGATAATTTCGCACCGTCATCACCGAGAATCATAGAAACATGAGCATATTCAGGGATCGGCGCCCCTAATGCTTTAAGGATATTGATTTGACGTGGCGTATTGTTGATATGATCTTCACCACGAACTACACAGGTAATTCCCATATCCCAATCGTCAACGACCACACAGAAGTTATAGGTTGGCACACCATCGGTACGGGCGATGATCAAGTCATCTAATGCATCGTTCGAAAATTCAATACGGCCACGAACATGGTCATCAAATACCACTGAACCGCCAATAGGGTTTTTGAAGCGCACAACAAATGGCTCATCAGTGTCACGAGCTGGCAAGTCACGGCAGCAACCATCATACTTTTGTGCTTCACCGTTGGCGGCTTGTGCTTCTCTTAACGCATCAATACGTTCACGTGAGCAATAGCATTTATATGCAGTGCCCTTTGCTAACATTTGAGCAATGATTTCGTTATAACGGTCAAAACGCTTAGTTTGGTAGTACGGGCCCTCGTCCCATGTCAAACCTAACCAGTTCATACCTTCTAAAATCGCATCGCAGGCGGCTTGAGTCGAACGCTCAATATCAGTGTCTTCAATACGTAATACAAACTCACCGTTATTGGCACGGGCTTGTAACCAAGAATAAAGTGCAGTACGGGCACCACCAACATGCAAGAAACCAGTAGGACTAGGGGCAAAACGCGTCTTAGTTGTCATAATGGGACACTAACCTATATAAAGTCGTCTAGATAAAGACAATCACGATAAAAAAGTGGGCTTATTCTAACAGTCAAAGCAGGCGCTGCAAATGGGACAAGCTCTGCAGTATCACTTATCTGATAAAATCGTAACGCTAAATCCCCTCCTTATATAGAGAAGCCTATATAAAGGTACACATATTAAAGTGCTGCCACAGCCATCACCCGAAAACCTACGCCCCATTTATCTGACTTATGACTCATGGATTGATTTTCGCAACGCTTAGATCCCAGCCCTACTTTTGCCCCTATCATGCCTCCAGCTATAAAATAGTGTGTCTTTGGCGCAACGCCTATACACCGCTATCCACTCAATCTCTAACATCTAATCATTGCGAGTCACTCACACCCAGTCATTTTATCGCCCAAAATGCTCACGAATAACATGAATCTAGCTATCGCGGCATCCCAAACACTCAAATTGCACGCCATTGACAGGCGAATAAACTAACACTTTGATCGGCGGCGTGATTAGCATTAAGCCAATGCGAACAAAAATAGCGCGACCAATGCTTTTTTAACTAAAAAGCGTTGACACTAGATCGAACCTCCCTATAATACGGCTCCACACAGCGAGGTCGATTAGCTCAGCTGGGAGAGCACCTCCCTTACAAGGAGGGGGTCACTGGTTCGAGCCCAGTATCGACCACCATTGTTTTATACAAGATTTGTAAAGAAATAATGGCTGTACAAAATAGTTATATCCCAGGTCGCTTAGCTCAGCTGGGAGAGCACCTCCCTTACAAGGAGGGGGTCACTGGTTCGAGCCCAGTAGCGACCACCATATAACTTAATGTACATCATTGTGTGAAAGTCATTCCCAGGTCGCTTAGCTCAGCTGGGAGAGCACCTCCCTTACAAGGAGGGGGTCACTGGTTCGAGCCCAGTAGCGACCACCATTCTTCAGTGAATAATGACTTAAAAATTGTGTAATATCAGAATTCCCAGGTCGCTTAGCTCAGCTGGGAGAGCACCTCCCTTACAAGGAGGGGGTCACTGGTTCGAGCCCAGTAGCGACCACCATATTCTGCAATACACAAGTTATATCCCAGGTCGCTTAGCTCAGCTGGGAGAGCACCTCCCTTACAAGGAGGGGGTCACTGGTTCGAGCCCAGTAGCGACCACCATATTCTGTAATACATAAGTTATATCCCAGGTCGCTTAGCTCAGCTGGGAGAGCACCTCCCTTACAAGGAGGGGGTCACTGGTTCGAGCCCAGTAGCGACCACCATATTCTGCAATACACAAGTTACATCCCAGGTCGCTTAGCTCAGCTGGGAGAGCACCTCCCTTACAAGGAGGGGGTCACTGGTTCGAGCCCAGTAGCGACCACCATATTTATCCCCCCAATAAACTTTACCAACACGCTGACTCAACTATGCTTGATCTCAATCAGCGAGTGCTAAATTTTACTCTTTCGCCTTTTATAATCCGTAAAATACCAAGCTCTATCGACACTCAGCCTGATTTCATTCTGCTTTTAGCATTGTTTGGAGATCAACATTATGGCCAGCGTCAGTCAATCCGCTTCTCTTGCCAATATTGCCGCTTATTTAAAGCATACCCACGCTTGCGATGAGCAAACGGCACTCAAGGAAGCACGGGAAGTCATGCATAATCTCGTCAGTATGCGCCAAAAGGGCTTTATTACCGGTTGGTACTTTGACGAACAAGGCCACTTAGAGTTGTTGCCTAGCGATACGATCCTAAAACGTATCCTTTTAGATGATGATTAACTGCGCCAACTGACTCCTTGTCTTGATTGACGACAAACACCATCGACTTGACCACAATTAACCACACAATCAGCCTACACTGCTTATCCCAAAATAATCCATCACGCATGTTTCAGCGTAGCGCATACTTTTGCGGCATTTTTTGATCTGAAAATAACTAAGTTTGTTTAATAAACCTGCACCGCCAAGGGCTATCTATTTGAGGCAGATCCGCGCCATGGGTGGGTTCCCACCCAAATACAAAATCACTGTGAGCGAGATCTCGCCCACAAAACTAAAAGTGTGACAAACATCAAATGAACTACACTTTAGTAACCAAACACTTACAGAAGTCAGTGTAAGTTGGCGTGGTATTTGCCTTTAGTAAGACAGACCTCAGGGAAATCAAGGCTGTATTCCTACTCAAACTTGGTAACAAACTAACCAAGACTGAGGACAAATCCTAACAACAGAAAAAGGAACTCAAGATGACATTGAATCAACAAACTGGATTGACCCGTCCACTCAAAACCTTAGTCAAAATGCTCGCCGTTGCCTCCGTGTTCGCAACCAGCTTTAACGTATTTGCAGAACCTATTGAAATTAAGTTTTCGCACGTTGTGGCAGAAAATACGCCCAAAGGCCAAATGGCACTTAAGTTTAAAGAACTCGTTGAACAACGTTTACCGGGTGAATACAAGGTCAGTGTATTTCCTAACTCACAGTTATTTGGGGATAACAACGAGTTAGCGGCACTACTGTTAAACGACGTGCAATTTGTTGCGCCGTCACTCTCAAAATTTGAACGTTACACTAAACGCCTACAAGTATTCGATTTACCTTTCCTCTTCAATGATATGGATGCGGTAAACCGTTTCCAACAAGGTGAAGCAGGTCAAACACTACTGAACTCTATGACCCGTAAAGGGATTGTCGGTCTAGGCTATTTACACAATGGTCTGAAACAGTTCTCGGCTAACACGCCACTTAAAAATCCTGCTGATGCAAAGGGCTTGAAGTTCCGCGTAATGGCGTCTGATGTTTTGGCGGCTCAGTTTGATGCTGTCGGCGCTATTCCAGTGAAAAAACCTTTCTCTGAAGTATTTACCCTGCTGCAAACCCGCGCTATCGATGGTCAAGAAAACACATGGTCAAATACTTACTCACAAAAGTTCTATGAAGTGCAAAGCCAAATCACAGAAAGTAACCACGGTGTGCTCGACTATATGGTCGTGACCTCTGACACTTTCTGGAAAGGCTTACCTGCTGACAAACGTAAGATCATCAAAGAAGCTTTAGATGAATCTATCGCATTAGGTAACAAAATTGCCGCTGAGAAAGATAACCAAGACAAACAGTTAATCCTAGATTCTAAACGTTCACAGTTAGTGACTTTAACGCCTGCTGAACGTCAAAAATGGGTCGATGTGATGAAACCAGTTTGGGCTAAGTTTGAAGAGCAAATCGGTAAAGATGTGATTGATGCTGCTGTAGCTGCAAATAAATAATAATGATGATAGCCGCTTAATCTCAACCGAGGTTAAGCGGCCATTTCAGCGAGGGGATTATGGCTGTGATATCGCGAATATTTGGTTATTTTGAAGAAGGTGTGCTCAATTTATTGATCACTCTGATGACGTTGTTAGTGTTTTCAGAAGTCGTCGCACGATTCTTCTTCAATACGGGTTTTCTGTGGATCCAAGAACTCACACTGACCTTTTGCGGTTGGTTTGTGTTGTTTGGTATGTCTTATGGGGTAAAAGTTGGCGCGCACATTGGTGTCGATGCCTTCGTTAAAAACTTAGCGCCTCGGGCCAAAAAGATAACGTCCCTCGTTACCGCCTTTGTCTGTATTGTCTATTGCGGACTGTTTTTAAAAGGCAGTTGGGATTACTTAAGCCAGATGTATCAAATTGGTGTGCCTATGGAAGATATTAATTTCCCCCAATTTTTCTTAAAAAGCCTCGACCCAGACTTTGCTTGGAACACCTTAAGGATTGATGTTGAAGATGGCGCGGTACCGATTTGGTTATCCCAGAGCATCTTGATCATTGGTTTTTCGATGTTGACTTGGCGATTCGCCGAACTCTTTATTGCCATCCTACGTGACCAAGTCACTGGCTTCCAATTTGCCGATGAAGCGAAAGAAAGTATGCATTTAATCGATGAAAGCGTTAAAAACGCCAATGAAGAACCCGTCTCTGACGAAAAGGAGACTAAATAATGGCGATTGCAACCCTATTTACCGCCCTATTAGTGTGTATGTTTCTCGGTATGCCTATCGCTATCGCGTTAGGTTTTTCCAGCATGCTCACCATTTTGTTTTTCTCGAATGACTCCTTAGCCTCAGTGGCACTCAAACTGTATGAGTCTTCATCGGAGCATTACACTCTACTCGCTATCCCCTTCTTTATTCTGTCATCCGCCTTCCTCTCAACTGGTGGCGTCGCGAGACGGATTATCGATTTTGCCATGGACAGTATTGGACATGTCCGTGGTGGATTAGCGATGGCATCTGTTATGGCCTGTATGCTGTTTGCGGCGGTTTCTGGATCATCACCCGCAACCGTAGCGGCGATTGGTTCAATCGTGATTGTGGGCATGGTTAAAGCGGGTTATCCCGAGAAGTTTGCGGCGGGGGTTATCACGACCTCAGGCACACTCGGTATTTTGATCCCCCCCTCGATTGTGATGTTGGTGTATGCGGCAGCGACCGAAGTGTCCGCAGCAAGAATGTTTATGGCAGGTTTAATCCCAGGTTTAATGATGGGATTCATCCTGATGATCGTTATCTACATTGTCGCCCGCTTTAAGAACTTGCCTTCGCGTCCTTTCCCAGGCTTTAAACAACTGGGGATTTCAAGCGCTAAAGCTTTGGGTGGATTAGCACTCATCCTTATCGTACTCGGCTCTATCTATGGCGGCGTTGCGAGCCCGACTGAAGCTTCAGCTGTGGCTTGTATGTATGCGTACTTTATTGCGGTATTTGGTTACCGTGACATTGGGCCATTAAAAGAAGTGGCTTGGCGCAATCAAGGTGAAAGCTTACCTAAAGCCGCTGCACGTAACTTAGGTCACATGTTCCTTGGGCTAATTAAAACGCCTATCGACAAAGACATACGTAACGTAGTGCGTGATGGTGCTAAGGTCAGTATCATGCTGCTGTTTATCATAGCTAACGCTATGTTGTTCGCGCATGTCTTAACCACTGAGCGTATCCCGCATATTATCGCTGAGCATATTGTTAATATGGGTTTACCCGCTTGGGGCTTCCTGATCATTGTTAACTTACTGCTACTTGCTGCTGGTAACTTTATGGAGCCATCGGCGATTGTCCTGATTATGGCGCCGATCCTCTTCCCTATCGCGACTCACTTAGGCATAGATCCTATTCACTTAGGTATCATCATGGTGGTGAACATGGAGATAGGTATGCTCACGCCGCCAGTGGGGCTCAACCTCTTTGTTACCGCGGGGATCACAGGTAAGAGTATTGGTTGGGTCATTCAATCGGTTTTGCCTTGGTTACTGCTGATGTTAGCCTTCTTAACCTTGATCACTTACGTGCCGCAGATTTCGCTCTTCTTACCAGAATGGTTGGATTCGATGCGTGGATATTAAGCTGAAATTCAAGGTAATAAGATTACCCCTTGATTACAGTTAGTTTTTAAGCGAGCCTAGTCAGGCTCGCTTTGTTTTATGATGTACAGTCTCAATGATTGATACCGTCGCTTTATCAGGATAGCCACCATGTTGCCCATGACGCCTAAGGCCAAGAAACGCCTCTTTCTCACTGTAGTGTTACTTGCAGGCCTATTTGCAACGCTCAAACTGACCTATTGGGTGCATTTGCATCAAGGTAAAATCGAGATACAAACTCAATCTGAGAAACAACTAAAAGAATTAATCAGTTTCCTTGATGGGGCATTATCGCGCTACGAAAGCATTCCCCATGTGCTCTCAACTAACCCTATGCTCGCCAATGTACTGAACGACCAACAAAACCCCGATAAGATCCAAGAACTTAATTTATATCTGGAAGAAATCCAGCATGTCACTGAGGCGTCCGATATCTATCTGATTGATGCCTTAGGGATTGCCATTGCCGCCAGTAACTGGCAACAGAGTTTCTCCTTTATCGGCAAGGACTATTCCTTTAGGCCCTATTACACAGATGCTATCTCGGGCAATTTAGGCCGTTATTATGCCGTGGGTACCAGCTCAGATAAGCGTGGCTTTTATTTCTCCTACCCTATTTATCAGCAAGGCGGTAAAGGCATACTCGGCGCGATCATTGTCAAAGTGGACATTAGCGGTATCGAGCAGCAAAGCACAAGCATGGCAATTGCGGGCCAGTATCAATTCCTTATCAGCGACCCAGAGGACATTGTTTTTATCTCCAGTGTCGATGAGTGGCGGTTAAAGTCACTCACCCCACTTACCCAAGCCAAACAGTATATGCTCAATGCATCAAAGCGTTACGCAGAACGCCCCATAGGTGAGCTGTTAATGAAGCCACCCTATGAGAGTGGCAGCCAAGCCATGCTCTACCAATTGCAAACGGGTAGAGATCATGAGCAATACATGGATAATCATCAGTTAATGGCCAAAGCTGGCTGGCGGGTGCATATCTTAGCACCCATCAAACCCTTGCTGTCGTCTTTACCTGCGCTGATGTTATTGTCGGCTAGTATTTATCTATTGCTGGCACTCAGCATCTTGTTTAGTGCCGAGCGGCGCCGCAACCTACAGCGCATGCAACTGGCACAAAGCCTGTTAGAACAACGCGTAGAAGAACGAACTCAAGACTTGCAGCAGGCGAACAATCAGCTTAAAGATACTCAAGATGAACTCATTCAAGCGGCTAAACTCACAGTGATCGGCAGTTTATCCGCCAGTATTAACCATGAGCTTAATCAACCACTTGCCGCGATTCGCAGCTATGCCCAAAACACTCAAACCTTTCTAGCCCGTAATATGCAAGATAAAGCACTGGATAATATCAAGATTATTATTGAGCTGACCGATAGATTGGCCGATATTGTCGGCCAATTTAAAAGCTTCACCCGCAAGAGCCAAGGCACAGATAGCGCTACCGATATTGGGCGCTGCATTCAGCAAGCGCTCACTATCGTTCAGCCAGAAATAGACAAACAAGGTGTTGAGCTCGATGTGCAACTTCCCAATGGTAGCTATCAAGTTTGGGGCGATAAGGTCCGATTGCAGCAAGTATTTGTCAACATCATGAGTAACGCCATTGTCGCTATGCAGCAATCGGATAAACGCCGCTTGATTATCCGCGTAACCAGTGAAGATAAGTTCTGCATCAGTATCCAAGATTCAGGTCCTGGCGTACGTGAAAGCCAAATGGAGAAAATCTTCGAACCTTATTTCACCACCAACGAGCGGCATGGCCTAGGGCTTGGCTTATCCATTTCTCAGCGTATTATCGAATCTATGCAAGGCCAAATTAACGTCGCCAATGCCGAAGAAGGTGGCGCCATTTTCCAGATTATTTTACCTATTTATTTGCTTGAGGAATGTTAGTCTCATGAGTGTGCCCAATTCTATACAAGATTATTCTGTACTCATCATCGACGATGAGCCGCACATAGGCACAGTTCTCGTTCAGCTATTTGAACTTGAGGGCATTAAGGCGCTCGCTACCACTGAGCCGAAAGGGATCGCTAAACTCCTGCATAAGGATTGGGCGGGAATGGTGATATCAGATGTCAACATGCCGCAATTAGATGGCATCAGCTTAATGCAACAAATCCGCCTGCAGGACCCCGATCTCCCCGTTGTGTTATTGACAGGGTTTGGGGATATCGCCATGGCAGTCAATGCCTTAAAGCAAGGTGCCTACGACTTTCTCGAAAAGCCCTTTAATAACGAGCATATACTCGATGTGGTGAAGCGCGCCTTAGATAAACGCAGCCTGACCTTAGAAAACCGTAAACTTAAAAAGGATCTCGAAAGTCAGAGCGTACCAGGCCCGCGCATTTTGGGTAACAGTGTCGGCATCAACCGCATGCGCCACATCATAGATCAAGTGATAGATACCCCAGCTGACGTGTTAATCGAAGGTGAAACAGGCACAGGTAAAGAACTCGTCGCCCGCTATTTACACGATCACAGCAGCCGCAGCCAAGCCAACTTTGTCGCCATCAACTGTGGGGCGATCCCTGAAAACTTAATTGAGAGTGAGCTCTTTGGCGCCGAGGCAGGTGCCTTTACCGGCGTTGATAAGATGCGCATGGGTAAGTTTGAATACGCCAACGGCGGCACATTATTTTTAGATGAAATTGAAAGTACACCACTGTCACTGCAGGTAAAACTGCTACGGGTACTTGAAGACCGTAAGGTTGAACGCTTAGGGTCAAACAAAAGCATCAACTTAGATATACGTGTGATTGCCGCCACTAAGGTGGATTTAAAAAGCTTGTGTGACACGGGGGAATTTCGCCAAGACTTGTTGTATCGCTTAAATCTGGTGACTGTGCCTATCCCTCCCCTGCGGGATCGCCGTGAAGATATTCCGTTACTCTTCCTGCACTTTGCTCGAGTTGCATCGGCACGCTACCACAAAGCGCTTATCGCCTTAAATGCCGAGCAAAACGCCATTCTCACCTCCCACGACTGGCCGGGCAATGTGCGTGAGTTACGTAATCTCGCCGAACGCTTTGTACTGCTGGGCGGAGAAGCCGCCTTTGCTGGCACTTTGGGCAATACCCCAAGCCTGCACTCGAGCATGTCATTACTGCAACGAGTCGAGTTTTTTGAAAGGGTACTGATTGAAGAAGCGCTCAGCCACAACAAGGGCAGCATTAAGCAGACAATGGAACAGTTGGAACTGCCCCGCAAAACCCTCTACGACAAAATGCGTAAATATGATTTAGACCGCAAGCAGTACATTAATTCCGACGACTAAACAACAAATTGAAAGCTAGACTAATACCCGTTTGACATGCGTTTGATGGTAATGCAAACGGGTGATGGCTAAGGCAATCAAGGCCAGTAAGGTTAACGAGCCCATCACCACGCCGCGCCACTGCGCCTCATGCCAAAACATCATCAAATAAGGGCCACCAATCGCAGCGCCTAAGTAGTAACAACATAAATACAGCGATGTCGCCTTAGCCCGATCGCGACTGGCGCGCATCGCGACAAAGGAATTACAGCAACTGTGAGTGAGGAAAAAGCCACAGGCCGTCATCAAAAAGCCTAAGCTAATGGTCAAAGTGGTATCAAACAGGGTCAATAAACTGCCGAGCAACATCACGCACCAAGACCACTGATACAACTTATGTTGGCCAAATTTGGCGAGCCATTTCGCGGTAAAATACGACGCAATAGTCCCGCTCGAATAACACAGAAAAATCAAGGTAGCTTGAAAGCGGCTCCATTCATAGGGCGCCGCCATCAAATGCAGCTGAATAAAACTAAATTGATTCACCATCATCATAAAGGTCAAGCCGCCAATCGCGTAAACCAAGCGCATTTGCGCATCGGTCAGATGATGGCTAAAACCATGAAGATCTTGGGCTAAACGGGCACGTTTTGATAAAGAGGGCTCGGTTTTACTCTGTGACATGGCCTGCGCATCGGCAAGTGAAGGCAGCAAATAGTTCACTAAAGCCACGCCCGCTAAGGTGACTAAAAACAACAGCCACATGGATTCTTGCCAAGATAAAAACTGCGACATAACGCCACCGAGCAAACGGCCAACAATGCCGCCAATGCTGTTCGCCATAATGTAAATGCCCGCGGCTTTGAGCATAGTGCTCGGTGACAACTGCTCTTTAAAGTACGCCATAGCAATTGCTGGCACGGCAGCGAGTAACGCACCTTGCAGCAATCGCACTAGCACTAGCCCGTTAAAATCCGGTGCCCAAATTAACAGTAAGTTAGATAGCGCCAACAACCACAAGCTGACAATAATCGGTGTGTGTCGACCGATACGGTCTGACAGTACCGCATACAAGAGCAATGAAAAGGCTAAAGAAAAACTGGTTACCGACAGGATTAACGTCGCTTTAGACCCTGATACCGCAAAATGCTCCGCAATCAGCGGCAGCATGCCTTGCATCAGATACAAGTTGATATACACCACCACAGAGGCAACACATAGCGCCCACATCAGTCGGGTATCACGCTGTTTATGATCAATCATAGTATCTAACACGGCTTGCACAGGAGCCTCGACAAAGCATCACTCATAGGATAGACAAAGGTTATCACTGGGCATAACATAACAATAATAGATAATATCTATCGCTATCATTGATTTTTGTTATGGCCACAACGCACCGACCTTGCCACTATTCAACAGTATGGGCCCGATTGATGGATATCCGCCAACTCAAACATTTAGATGCCCTTGCCAGTACTGGTAGCTTTACCGCTGCAGCCAAGAAACTGAATATGGCTCAACCGGCGTTAAGCCAAAGTATCAAGCGCTTAGAAGTTGCACTCGGCGTGACTTTAGTCAATCGTACGAGCAACAAGAATGACAAGCTGCTCGCACTCACGGCCGAAGGTTTAGTCTTGCATCAACATGCCACTTTGATCCTGAAACAGATTAAGCAGGCCGAAGCGCAAATCCGTGCCATGGCCAATCTCACCTCGGGGGAAGTCCGCATTGCCGTGCCGGGCATGCTGGGGTCTTTCTACCTGCCCTCGCGCTTAATGGCTTTTCGGCATAAATACCCCGAGTTAAAACTATCACTGTTTGAAGGCGGGACGCGCGACGCGTTGCGTATGTTGCAACAGGAAGAAGTGGATATTGCGATCATTACCGCCCAAGACCTACAACCCGAATTTGATAGTCAGCTGTTGATCCGTGAGCAAATGGTGATAGCTATGGGAGCCGAACACCCTTTAGCGGAACATAACGCCGTCAGTCTCAATGACTTTTTCGACCATGAATTAGTCATGTTCAAGACAGGTTATTTCCACCGCGAGTGGATCCTATCGCAAGCCAAGGATCTGGGGAAAAAGCCCAATGTCGCCTTCGAGACTAATCTGATTAACCTTATCAAACAGATTGTTTCCCAAGGATTTGGGATCACCAGCGTGCTCGAAATGGCAATAAGTTCAAAAGATGACATTCTAGCTAAACCCTTCGATCCACCAGTATTTTTGAACCTGCATATCGCATGGAAAAAACAACGCCCCGTCAGTCAAGCAGACCGTGCCTTTGTCGATTTTTTGATGAGTAATCGCTAACTTCAATCGATTAAACAAAAAGGGCTGATATCAATATCAGCCCTTCTCTATTTACTATTAAATTACTGTTAAACCTTTCGATTTAACCCTGAGCGATTAGCCTTGTTTACGACGACCAAAGGCAAATGGTAGCAATAACAAGCTTAACCAACCTAATGAACCACCATCATCTTTCTTAGCTGGTGTTTCAGTCACAGACACAGACACGACACTTGAATCCTTGTTGCCATGGTTGTCCGCTACAGTAAGTTGGAATGACACTGTTTGAGCTGTACCACTCACTTCTGGCGCCACTAGATTAAGCTTGGCTGCATTAGCGTCAAAGTTAAAGCTCGCGCCGCCTAACTGAGTCCATTTGTAGGTTAATGGATCATTATTGGCATCGGATGACTTGCTCGCATCGATAAACAGTGGTTTACCTTCTTGAACAGATACCGGTGCTTCAATCACTGCCACTGGCGCTACTTCTGGAACATCAAATTGATATTCTTGCTTCAAGATTTCAGCCGACTCGTTGTTCACTTTGTTGGTCAAAGTCACAAGGTTGTCTTGGCTTGCCTTACGTGGCACTAAGTCAAACGTCACATCTTGCGCCGCGGCACCAGAGGCCATCTCGATAGTCCAAGTGATCTTATTGCCCACTTGCGTACCTTGATGGCTGATATTAGCCACTTCATGACCTTCTGGTAATAACGCTTCTAAGGTGTAAACGCGGGTTTCTTGCGTTTTGTTCGCTTCGACACGTGTCTTCATCACTTTAGCGGCGCCTGGCGTTAACTCGCCAGAAACAGTGCTACCTAGAGGCGGTAAAACATCATCACTGACGCGCTCAAATATAACCGGAATTTTAACCGGTGCGACTTTGTCATCAGTAGTGGTCAGAGTCAGCATTGCCAAGCCAGCATCGCCCACTAACATCGCTTGTTTCCAAGCTAAGTTGACGTTGAAATCTTTATGATCACCGGTAAGATTTGCCGTTAAGTTATCACCCGCTTCATCGTATAAGGTCACTTGTTTCAAACTAAAAGCATCATCCGCATCGGCTGCAGATGCCTGATAGTTTTGTATCACGACAATATACTCACCTTTCACTGGGTCCTTAATAGACACGCTTTCTTTTGAACCACCAAACGCAGAAGATGCCGCGATAGAAAGTGGACTACCATCTTTCTTATCGAGTATCACAAACATGTCTAAGTCAGGAGAGGTGGTATTACCGATTGATGCATTGAAATATAACGCTTTGTCTTCAACGTTAAAGCTAAATACTTTTACGCCATCGGCTAAATCATCAAATGCACTATCGGTATTTGAATCCTGTTTCACACTTGATTCATAAGTGTCGCTTAACTTAAGTGCAGTCACTGTCGCCGCAACACCCGGTAGATCGATCGCTTTCAAGTGCGCCAAATTGCGCTCATCGGCATCACGTGAAGCTGAAACGGGTACAACCGTAGGTAAATCGCGTTTAGCTATCTTAGCCACGATCGGCATGTTAGCCGTTGGTAAGGCTTCCGAAGCTAATACTAAGTTACCAAAGCCCCAACTTGCACCGACGTCAGTCACATCCGCAGTCACTGTGATCGTTTGACTCTCACCTTTTTTCAGGTTGAAGCTTTCTGGCGTCACAGTTAACGCGAACTTATCGGTTGCGGAAACACCTTTTGCAGTCCAGCTACCGTCAGCCGTTGCAGTGACAGTACGTGTCCAAGTACAAGTATCGATACAACGTGAATCAGCCATGCTTGGAATGTTTAACTTACGTGGATCGCCACCTGTTGTAGGGTTAGCAATCTCGTAGTTTAAGGCACTTTCATCCATCACTAAGCCAGATTTAGCCGCTAAATCCACACGAATACGGCCTGCGCCTACGTCAAACGGATCTGCAACAGTTTTGCCATCAGCCTTTTTCATCGCTTGGGCTGTCGTTGCTGTCATCATTAGCGCAGAACGAATGTTATCTGGGGTCCAATCTTTATGCAGTGATTTAAGTAACGCGCCAGCACCGGCAACGTGAGGACTCGCCATCGAAGTACCTGACATCAACGTGAAATCAGCAGGATCAGTTCCCGTCTTATCATGGCCGAATTGTTGATCTGCATAAGCAGCGTAAATGTCACTACCCGGTGCAGCAACATAAGGCACGAGTACATCGTTAGTCAGGTTAGGTCCAATCAATGAGCTGGCAGCTAAAACATCCGCTTCTTTACTGATGACTTTAGGGGTTGGAGACAGCGTGATTTCAAGCGCTGGATTTGCCGCCATAGCAGCAATCAGTTCTAAGCCATCGATATCGCCAATAAATACCGCTGGAATATCCAATTTATCTAGCCCAGACATGGTCAGACGCGCATTATTTTCACCATCTCTATTGAAAACAATCACACCCTTAGCGCCAGCTTTCATCGCCGCAGCGACTTTAATATCGAATGAACAACCACCGCGTCTTAAAACAGCGATCTTGTCTTTAAAAGCATCCGCTGCGAATGGTTTACAGGCTTCAAAATTAGCGGCATCGATTGTGCCAGCATAAACAGGTACACCTTTGAGCACTTCAGTTTGAACCGGGCCAGAGCCAGCAGTGTAGTGGTAGTTTTTACCATTAAATTCAACGGCGCGAACTATGTCGCGATTGTGGGTCGAGTTAGCAACCGAAGTATACCAAGGCGCATTTTTAGGCGTTGAGTAAGGTGTTTGATTAATAGCAGGGCTAGTATTTGTCGCGGCACGTGTGTTACCCGCAGCAACGGCAGCAAAAATACCCGCATTACGTGCAGCTAAGAAACCTTGCTCTGTTGCACTATTCCACGGATTTCCACCACCGCTGATTGAAAAGTTAATCACATCGACGCCATCTTTGATTGCATCGTCTAACGCTTTTAAAATAGGTGCGGTCGGGCAGCCAGAATAAGTGTCGCCCGCATTACCCGGATTACAGATTTGATAAGCAATGATGTTTGCATGTGGTGCAACACCTGAGATTTGCGCAAATTCAAGACCCGTCGCAATACCATCACCTTCTAACTTACCCGTTTCACCTTGCACATAAGGGACATTCACTAAAATGTTACCCGCTGCTGTACTGGCGACGTGCGAACCATGTCCGCCGTAATCCTCACCGTTTTTAGCCGGAGGGGTATCGCCATACACTTTAACATCATCAAAGTTATTGGTGATTTCTGGATAGCTACGGACACCGATCAGTTTGTCGTTACACATGCTGACGAAGTCAGTTTTACAGTCACCAATATAAATGCCTTGGCCTAATGGGTTAGTGTGGTCATAACCATCCTGGCCAACATCAGCAAAAGAAGCATGGTCAGAGTTAATGCCTGAGTCGATAATACCGACGATCACACCTTCACCCATGGCTTTAGTGCCCGTTGCACTGCCATCCCATACATTTGGAGAACCGATAAGCGCTTGGCTGACGTCGGTTTCCATTTGTTCCATGCGCTCGCGCTCAACAAACGCAACCTCAGGTAACTCAGCCATTTTCTTCGCTTGAGCTTGAGTCATGCGAACTGCCATACCGTTTAACGCATACTGATAGGTCGTTAATGGCTGCAGATTGGTACCAATAGCCGCACTCGCGTTAGCTAAAAATCGGTTTTGTTTGACTTTTAAATAGCTAACATAGCTTTTGACTTCAGGTCTTGAAGCATCGAGTTTGCCATTCACCGCGACTTTTGAAGTGCCACTTGTCTGCACTCTCTGTGAGCTCGTCGCTTTAAAGCCAGGAGTCGTTCCTTGATAATTGGCGACTGAACTGTCACGTAAACGAACGATATAAGTAAATTCACCCTCGCCTAAATCCGCTTCTGGTACAAACTTAACTTCAGCCCCGGCAGCATTACCGCGTAATGATGTGGCTTGTAGTTCACTTGGAATATCTAACTGCAAGGTTTCACCCGTAGGTGATAAAACTGTTTGCGCATTTGCCGCCGACGATAGCAGCGCCATAGACACTGCTAGTGCTATTTTAGTTTTCATTGTGACTTCCCTAATTCTTATAAGTTGTATGATTTATAAAACTCAGGTTGGTGGCATGAACATACTGCAACAACCAAGAACGTCACCTGTAACTGACATTTTTTATGAATAACCATTCAATTTACTGTGATGATGATCACTGAGTTTTATCGCGACAATTTGTAACACGCAAAGATACAAATTAAAACATCAAGTTAACAGAACGTAATTCAGTAAATCGTATATCAGCTTCTATTTATCTTAAAAAAGAGAAATAGACTGTTTCGCAGGTTGAATAGCAGGTAAATTAAAGCTCATAAACAAAAAATGCAAAATATAAATAGTTATTTAAAATCAGCACATTAACTTGAACACTTAAATCTTGTAGCACCAAGATAGCGCACTAAAAAGCAGAACAAGTGACCGTAAAAATATTATTATTCGCAAAAACCTCCCGTTACAAATCAAACATTTTAACAAATAAAACCAAACAAATTTAAATCAAATTAATAACAATATTAAAACCAATTCTTAACAACACCGATGAAGATATCTTTTTACAAAATGGCACCCCTTATAAATAGAGACTAACTTATGCATTAATATTCTTAGCTCTGTGTAAAGCAAAATCATATTTGATTTTACATTTACAGCATGAATACCCGAATATTAACCAAAAAAAGCCCTTGCAATATAAATTGAAAGGGCTACATCTTCAGCAATACAAAAATAATGCGCAGGCAATAATTAGGAGTGATTAATTCGCCATGACCGCCTTCATTAACACTTCTGTCGTGAACTTATCATTATTGACGACAGGGAACCTGTCATAGGTTTGAAAGATCACTTGGTCTTGGAACTTGATCATCGCCACTACGCCATATTGGATACTCTTATCGATCGATTTTGCAGGCAGCGTAAATTTAAACGGCACTGGCGCTCTGGCGATGTTAAAGGTTTTCTGCGCAACGATAACACCCGGGGTATTCAAATCAATGATAGCAATCGT
Organism: Shewanella septentrionalis; assembly: GCF_025370265.1. Lineage (NCBI taxonomy): Bacteria > Pseudomonadati > Pseudomonadota > Gammaproteobacteria > Alteromonadales > Shewanellaceae > Shewanella > Shewanella septentrionalis. Next base: position 17,684 of record NZ_JAMTCC010000001.1, read on the forward strand.
GATTTGGCAACCTTGAGGCAAGGGGATCTTCTCTAAATAACCCGCTGCACCATTGATAATAATTGGGGGTTCAGGTTTAACCGTCACGCAGCCATTGAGCAGAATAGCCATGAGCGAGACTAATACGAACGACCTTATTTTAAGCAACATACTAACGTCCTTTTACCATGCGGATCAGACCTTCTTGGGTAGAAGAAGCCACTAACTCGCCTTGTTGATTGAAAAACTGCCCTCTGACATAACCTCTGCCACCGCTGGCATTGGGGCTATCAATACTATAAAGCAACCACTCTCCCATATTAATCGGGCGGTGGAACCACATCGCATGATCTATGGTAGCCATGCGCACTCCAGGACTTAAAAACGACACGCCATGGGGCTGAGCCGCTGTCACCAGAAAATTAAAGTCCGAGGCATAGGCGAGTAAATATTCATGAATATGGGCATCATTTGGCATGGGACCATTGGCCCGCATCCACACATGACGGTATGGCTCGGTTTCTTTGGGCGCAAAGGGATGTAATGGATTAACCAGTCGCATCTCAATGGGCGCATCGGCCATAAACTTTTCCAGTATGCTCGGCGGCACTTTATCCCGCATAGTCAGCGCTAATTCCTGCTGATTCAAGAGACCGTCTGGTCCTGGTACTTGCGGCATGATCGCTTGATGACTAAATCCTTCTTCAGGTTCTTGGAAGGAACAGGTCATGTGAAAAATCGGCCGACCTTTTTGAATTGCACTCACGCGACGGGCGCTAAAACTTCCGCCATCACGCATGTTTTCGACTTCATACACAATCGGTAACTTCTCGTCACCGGCACGTAAAAAGTAAGAGTGTAATGAGTGGACCTTACGCTCAACGGGGACGGTTTGCTTAGCGGCGCTCAGTGCTTGCCCCATCACTTGACCACCAAACACATGCCCAAATCCCAGATCTTGGCTCTGACCACGAAAGAGGCCGATTTCAATTTGCTCAAGGGAAAGTAATGATAAAAGATCGTCTAATACCTGACTCATGAGATCCTACTGCATAATTAGCCATTAATATTTAAGGGTAACCCAGTTCACCTTAAGCTGACCAGTCTTCTATCGATTATCCACAATCAAATTAATCGATTTTAATATGGTGCTCTAGCGCACTTAACTGAGACCAAGACAAAACTTTATCCTCGCCACTGGAGTGCAAAGTAACAGGAAAGGATTGATGTATTTGGGGCCACTGCTGCGCGAGATTATCGGGAGTAAAGAGCCCCTCATTAAAATACATAGGCTGAAATTCAACAAACATGCCATGGCTGACACTGCCCGCACCTGCGAGCAAATGTTGACCATTGGGGGCCTGTTCACTCACTAAAAAAGCCGTCGTTGCGGTTAATGACTCAAAGGAAAATAACGGCTGAATCGCACTCGCTAAATGTTTGGCTGTCATCGCGGTGACGGCCTGCGGGCATAAACTATTGACGCGAATACTATGGATTTCCCCTTCTATTGATAAGCAATTTACCATACCCACCAACGCCATCTTACTCGCGCTAAAACCGACTTGATGCACATCACCAAACAAGGCCGAAACCCCAGTAGTCATCATAATCCGACCATAATTCTGTTGTTGCATATAGGGCCAAACGGCCTGCGTCAGATAAAAACTGCCATTGAGATCGACATCCAATTGCCTTTGCCACTGCTCAAGCTTAATGTGCTCGAACGGACAAGCACCGTAGACCCCCGCGTTATTAATCAAGATATCAATGCGATGCCAACGTAAGACCACTTCTTCGACCATGCGGTTTACTTCATCCCGCTTGCTAACATCGAGCACAAAGTAGAGGCAGTCACCACCGAGTTTAATAATGCTGCAGTAGGTTTGCATCAATGCTATGTTGGCTGCAATTGTTTGAGGGCCATAGGTAGAAAGAGACTCATTGGACGATAACGGCTGATCGACAAGCACCACCTTAGCGCCCCGCTCAGCCAACATAATGGCATAAGCTCTACCCAGCCCAACCGCCGCACCAGTGACTAACGCCACCTTATTATCGAAACGCATCCCAATATATCCTTATCGGCATAACAGTAGCGGCAAAACGCAGCCAATGAATGCGCGAAAACAACCCGCATAAGGCGACTCGCACCTGTGGTATCTCCAGTTGAACATAGGATTTAGCGTTACGCCTATGTCTTGAGCGGCGCAGCGTCTCCAACAACATCAGCTATAGAAACACAGACTTTTTTGATTTTCTTTGAGCTTGACGACAAATCTCCGTCTACATCAGTGAACATATGTGCGCCAATTCAAACTCTGTTAAATGCGTTTATTAGATAGTGCTCACTTTCGTGTTAAATCTTGTTATGCTATGCGCTAATTGAGCCCTTGCTCGATACCATTCCCATTTACCAATAACGACTGGACGCCATGAATCCTTGGATTTTAGCTATAAGACCCCGTACGCTACCCGCGGCCATAGGTCCCCTATTGATAGGCAATATTCTCGCCCTGCATCTTGAGAGTTACAGCTGGTTAATTGCTGCCACTTCTATGCTGTGCGCTGTGCTATTACAAATTGCCGTCAATCTCGCTAACGACTATTTTGACTTTAAAAACGGCATAGACACGGCCGAACGCTTAGGACCCGTTCGCGTGACGCAAAGTGGTTTAATTCCACCAACGAGCGTCCGCAATGCCATGATATTTTGCCTATTAATGGCACTTGCTGTGGGTTCCTATTTAATTTGGCACGGAGGCTGGCCTATCGCGATTCTCGCCGCGGCAGCCATTTTAGGTGCACTCGGTTACAGTGGTGGCCCCTATCCCCTCGCGTCCCATGGGCTGGGCGAAGTCGCGGCCTTTATCTTTTTCGGATTAGTCGCCGTCGTGGGGAGTTATTATCTGCAGGCGGGCGATACAACAATCAATGCTTGGTTATTAGGCTGCGCCATTGGGCTGTTCAATGCGGCGATCATGCTGGTCAATAACACCCGCGATATTCGCACCGACACCCAAGCGGGAAAGCACACACTGGCAGTACGTATCGGCGAAGCACAATCAAAAGTGTTATATCAAGCGCTGATTTATCTGCCTTTCGGCTTAGTGATTGCAGGCTTTCTAATGGGGATTTTACCTGGGTTACCAGTATTACTTGCGGGCTTATCACTGCTTATCGCCCGTAAACTCAGCAGCGATTTCTATGCGGTGTCCGGTGAAGCATTAAATCCGTTACTCGGCCGCACGGCTAAGTTAACCATGATTTTCAGTACCTTGTTTAGCGTGGGTTTAGTGTTTACCGCATAAGAGTCACACCGCTAGGCTAATCAATTGGTCGCTACAAGCAGCCGCAGCTTAATCCTAAATACGAAAAAGGTTCGTATCCTCAATAGATACGAACCTTTTTTATTGGCTGAATATGCTTAGCCTTAGGTTTACTGCCATGTTCAGCCACGGCAATCCAACATCAGACTATTACCAGCCTACTGCCAGATATAGCCTGAGATCAGTGTATTTAATAAAATGCCGTTAAAATTACACAAAGCTTGGGATGAATCACTGTGACCAGCACCAAAACACACATGCAGAGGCAATAAATGTTCTTCCCGCGGATGGCTAAACCGCGCTTCTGGGGCTGATTGCCAATGAGTTAATGCTGTTTTTACCTCAGCAGAACTATCACTTGCGGTTAATGTTTGCGTCAGCCAATAGTCAAACTCTGCGCTGCGGCTTTGTACCATGGGGTCGCTTGAGAAAAACGCCCGCATATTGTGAAACGACATCCCTGAGCCCACAATCAACACCCCTTGGTCCCGCAGCGGCGCTAAAGCTTCGCCAATCGCTATATGGGTCTCAGGATCGAGACTGCGGACTAACGACATTTGTACTACGGGAATATTCGCCTCGGGATACATCAACTTAAGTGGTACAAAGGTGCCGTGGTCAAATGCGCGTTCGCTATCTAAGCGAGCGGCGATCCCCTTATCCACGAGCATATTCGCAATCTGTGCGGCTAATTCTGGCTCACCCGGTGCAGGATACGTCAGCTGATACGCTTCGGGTGGAAAACCATAATAATCGTATAAAATTCCGGGCTTAGGGCTACTCGACAAGGTCACTATAGATTCTTCCCAATGGGCGGTTATCAGCACAATCGCCTTAGGGGTTGGAATGGGCGCAGTCACTGAGGTTAAAAAAGCACGTAACTCATTATGATTGGCATCATTTAGCAAAGGCATTGGGCCACCACCGTGGGGCACAAATAGCACAGGCATACGACTCGCTTTAACTTGCATCATGGTTTTCTCTTGTTAATTAACTTAAATCGGCACGACTGACTTCAGACTCAATTTTTATCACTTAAAATGCGGAGCGACTCAGCGCTAACTGCCGCTGAAATTGCACTAAACGCTCAATAATTTCATCCAATTTAATAACCAGAAAGAGTCCAGCCGATAAACTCAATGCAGGCAGTGCATTAATCGCCGCTTCATAGTTAAAGTGGAAATAAATCGCCCCCATCATAATCGCCAGCAAACCGCTCGCCGATAGCACTCGGTAGTCACGTAGACACAATCCAAGGGCGCCAATCACTTCCATCAAACCAATAAAATAACCAAATCCGGTGGGAAGATTCATCAAAGTAAACGGAACATGGAACATAGGCACGCCAAATAACTTGGCAAATCCCGAGATAAAAAACACTATACTCATCGCCAGTGTAACGGTTGCGGCGGCGCGATTGAGTGTATTGGCACAAAGGAATAGCTTCTGCGTATCGGCCTCAGCAACTAAGCCATTGATACTTGAGCCCTTAGCAACACATAAGTTTGAAAATCGCATCGCACACACCCCATTGATCTTAATATTGCCATCAGTCTTGGGCATAAATGCGCAGACCACGAGCGAGAATGGAGTAGATTATGAGCCGATAAAAGATAAATAAATATGGAATAAAATCTAATATCTCATAAACTAATAATTTATGACTTGCGAGCAATCCCAGTGACCTTAGACCAACTGCTGATGTTTAAAACCGTGGCTGAGGCGGGCTCACTCAAAGCCGCCAGTGACAAGCTACATAAAACCCAACCCGCCATTAGTCAAAGTATCAAACAGTTAGAATCTCAACTCGATCTCATCTTATTTAACCGTGAAGGATATCGACTCGCCATCACAGAGCAAGGCCGAAAACTGCTGCAACATACCCAGCGGGTGCTGAATGAAGCGCAGGAAATGAAGCAAGTGGCGAAACATTTAGCCAAAGGCAACGAAGCGAGTATCACCTTAGCTTTTGAAGCTTCTTTCAATCTCGCTCGAATTCTACCGATTTTAGAACTGACTCAAAATGAGTTCCCCTATACTCAAATCATTCTCAAACAAGAATTTTTAACTGGTGCGCTCGAAGCGCTGAATCAAGATAAAGCCGAAATCATCATCTCCGCAGGCGGAATTGAGCCCATACGTTCGAGCCATTTAGAATTAGCCTATCTATTTTCCGGTAGCCTGCTCGATGTCGCCGCGCCGCGCATGCTTGAGCGCCATCCGACACTGAACTACGCACGAGAGCTCGTTAACGAATATCAAATCGTGATCCAAGATACGGGCTCAGGTACTGCGAATATTGAGTTTGGGGTACAAGCGGGGCAACGGCGTTGGTATGTTAATGATTTTTATACCAAGAAAATGCTTATTCAAAGTGGCATGGGCTGGGGGAAACTGCCGCACTATATGATTGAAGATTCACTCAAAAAAGGTGCATTGATTGCATTGGATCTACGCGAAAGACAAAACAATATTCAACTCGATTACTATGTGATGCGAAAACCTCACTCGCCTTTAGGCCCAGTCGCCCAAGCACTCTGGCAAAAGCTGATAGCCTTTTCATCTGAGCTGAATACTTAGGAATTCAAGCTTAAGATTTAGCTTAGTGACTTAAAATGAATTGAAGTCAAAAAGTTATAGGCCGTTATATAATCATCGACCATAAACAAAAACGCCCCTTATCAAGGGGCGTTTTTCATTTTGATAGCGGGCAGAACCTTAGATTAAACCTTAGCTAAGGTGCGCTCTTTAGCGCTCCAATCTAAGTGATATTTCTCGCCAGCTGGCGTATCGATTCGCTCGAAGGTGTGAGCGCCGAAAAAGTCACGCTGACCTTGGAGCAAGTTCGCTGGTAATGTTTCGCAGCGATAACTGTCGTAATATGCCAGTGCTGAGCTAATACAAGGCGCTGGAATGCCTTGCATTACCGCAGTCGCTACCGCAATGCGCCATAGGCCTTGCTTTTCAGATAAAGCTGACGCAAAACTGTCCGCCATCAACAGATTGCTAAGCTCGGCATTGTCTTCATAGGATTGAGTGATTGATTGCAAGAACGTCGCGCGAATAATACAACCCGCACGCCAAATTTTTGCAATTTCAGCAAAGTTTAACTGCCATTTTTGCTCATGGGCCGTCATTGCCATCAACTGGAAGCCTTGCGCGTAACAACACACTTTCGCGCAATATAACGCACTTTCAAGGGCTTCAATCAACTGCGCTTTTTGCGCCTCATCGATAGCAGGTGCATTTGGCCCAGCCAATTTCTGGCTAAGTTGTAAACGTAAGGATTTTTGGGTACTTACGGCGCGAGCATATACAGCTTCAGCAATCGTCGGTGCCGGACAACCAATTTGTAAACTGCTTACGGCCGTCCACAAACCCGTGCCTTTTTGGCCCGCTTTATCTAAGATCATTTCCACCAACGGTTTACCCGTTAATGGATCGGCCTGTTTTAAGACTTCGGCACTGATCCCCATCAAATAGCTGTTTAAGCTACCTTTGTTCCAGCGTTTAAACACATCGCCCACTTCTGCAGCGCTCATGCCTAAACCGTCATGCAGCATTTGATAGGCTTCGCAAATCAACTGCATATCTGCGTATTCAATACCGTTATGCACCATCTTCACGTAATGGCCAGAACCCGCAGGACCAATATAAGTCGTGCATGGCTCGCCTTCTGTCACTGGATTACCCGGTTCGAAGCGCTCTATGGGTAAACCTGTACTTGAATCAACCTTAGCGGCAATAGCTTTCCAAATAGGTGCCACGTGATGCCATGCATCGATATCGCCGCTTGGCATAAGTGATGGACCGAAACGCGCACCGACTTCACCGCCCGAAACCGCAGAGCTGAAAAATACAAACTGACCTTTGTAGCGCGCTTCACGCTCAACAGTGTCAGTCCATAGGCTGTTACCGGTATCGATAACGATATCATCGGACTCAATTCCGGCAGAAATCAAAGCACTACAGACACCATCGACGGGTGCGCCCGCGGGAACAGAAAGCACAAGAATGCGGGGTTTTGTGAGACTGGCTAACATTTCGGTAAGATTAGCACAGCCAAGAATGCGAGGTTCGAGTCCAGCGCGTTCCTGTTTTTCTTGCTGTATAACACCATTAACTTTAACAGGATCGAGGTCAAATGCGCTGACGTGATATTGGTTATCCGCGATGTTTAGCGCTAGGTTTTTACCCATAACGCCAAGGCCAATTACGCCGATATCATTAAGATTGCTGTGGTTTTGCATTATATAATTCCCACGGGTCACAGAGGTTAGAGCTAACCAATTTTGAGGGGTAATTATACCGATCTTTGTAACTTAATTACCAGAGAGAAAAGGCGATGCATACGATTGGCAATCTCGATTACAGTGAGATTGCCAATCCCGTATTGCGAAACGGGTTAGTTAGGACTTAGCCCAAGTGATACTTGTATTGGCACGTTTATCGACAACTTAGTTTGCGAGTTTAAGCCCTAAAACGCCCAGTAATATCAGTATCAAACTGGCAATCTTAAGTAAGCTAACTCCTTCTCCTAACAGGATAATTCCCGCGATAGCGGTGCCCATAGCGCCAATGCCGACCCACACGCCGTAAGCCGTACCGATAGGCAGTTGCTTAACCGCGAGTCCTAGTAGCAACACACTCACGGCCATCGACGCCACTGTAAAGATACTTGGCCACAAACGTGTAAAACCTTCGGTATATTTAAGCCCTATGGCCCAACCAATTTCGAATAAACCCGCAAGGACTAATAAGAACCAACTCATAGTGAACTCCTAATTAGGGGTCGTCCCCTACCAAATTAAGGCATGTTTAGGGTCGTCCCTAAGCCGGTGAGAATACAAAGTCGTCAGTGAAGTGTATCTAAAATCTCCATAGATACACATTGCTTCTAGTGGTGGTTTAGTTGAATGAATTAAACAATTGCTAATGTTCAATTCCCGCATATAAACAACTCAAAATAATGCAATTGAGTAGCAAAAACATTCAATAAATACGCGGCAAGAATAGCAAATCATAATGGACTATTGCTCAAATTGAGCGGGGATATTTGTTTCAATTCGCAACAGCAAGCGATTTTTAGAATGGGAATTTCCTACATGAAATCCCCATTCACTAAACGCAAGCTTAGATTAAGGCATCGGCATACCCCATGCGAGTGAGCGCGGTGCGCACTAGCTCTAAGGTCTGTGGATCTTCTATGGTCGCTGGTGCGGTATACTGCTGATTATCGGCAATTTTTCGCATAGTACCGCGTAAAATCTTACCCGAGCGCGTTTTAGGTAATTTTTGAATCGCACTAACTAACCTAAAGGAGGCTACGGGACCAATCTCTTGACGCACCAGAGTAATAAGCTGTTTATGCAGTTCTTCATCACTGATCGTCACGCCCTTTTTTAACACCACTAATCCTAAAGGCACCTGACCTTTAAGTTGATCATCCACACCAATCACCGCCGCTTCGGCTACATCAGGATGTTGACACAAGACTTCTTCAAAACGTCCCGTCGATAACCTGTGCCCCGCCACATTTATGATGTCATCGATACGACTCATAATGTAGAGATAACCGTCTTGATCGGTATAACCCGCATCGCCAGTTAAGTAATAACCTGGATACATAGACAGGTAACTGTCTTGATAGCGTTGATCATTTTGCCACAGTGTTGTCAAGGTTCCCGGCGGCAAAGGCAGCTTGATCACCACATTCCCCGAGGTATTGGGCGCAACTTGTTCACCCAATTCATCCACCACTTCAACCGCATAACCAGGCACAGGTAAAGCGGGTGAACCCGGCTTAATGGCGACGGGCGCTGTGCCCATCAAATTTGCCGCGACTGGCCAACCCGTTTCGGTTTGCCACCAGTGATCGATAACAGGTTTAGCGAGTTTAGTGTGTGCCCAAACTAAAGTGTCGGGATCGCAACGTTCACCTGCCAAAAACACATTTTTAAGACAAGCTAAATCAACACCTTGTAGATACTCACCATCAGGATCTTCACGCTTGATTGCGCGAATGGCCGTCGGCGCGGTGAAAAAACTTTTGACTTTATATTTGGCAATCGTGCGCCAAAAAGCGCCGGGATCGGGCGTACCGACAGGTTTGCCTTCATACATTAAGGTTGTAGCGCCCACCAGCAGCGGTCCATACACAATATAAGAGTGACCCACAACCCAGCCCACATCAGACGCGGCCCAAAACACATCGCCCGCTTGAATATCGTAAATATGTTGCATCGACCAAGCCAGAGCCACGGCATGGCCGCCATTATCGCGCACCACACCTTTAGGCTGACCCGTGGTGCCAGAGGTATAAAGCACATACAAGGGATCTATGGCCTTAAGAGAAACACAATCAGCCTTAGGTGCAGTCGCTAACGCGGCTTGCCAATCTAAGTCACGGCCCTCCTGCAAATCGGCTTGATACTGGCTACGATTTAAAATCAGGCAATGCTCAACCTGATGAACAGCATGTTTCAATGCTTTGTCTAGTAAAGGCTTATAAGGAATGACGCCCGAGGGCTCGATTCCGCAGGATGCCGACAGTACCAATTTAGGCTTGGCATCGTTAATCCGAGTCGCGAGTTCATTGGCGGCAAAGCCACCAAAAACCACAGAATGAATCGCACCTATGCGAGCACAGGCCAGCATAGCGAAGGCGGTTTCCGGCACCATAGGCATATAAATCACCACACGGTCGCCCTTCTCTATCCCAATCGATTGCATAAAACCCGCGAGTCGGCTTACTTGAGCCTGTAACTCCGCGTAGCTAATGCCGTATTCAGTGTCTGTCACTGGGCTCACATATTGGATCGCCACTTGATCACCGCGTCCGGCCAACACATGGCGATCAACGGCGTTATAACAAGTGTTCATCTCACCATCGGCGAACCAGTGATAAAACGGTGCCTGCGACTCATCGAGCACAGTGCGCGCAGGTTTAATCCAATCGAGCGTCTTCGCCGCTTCTCCCCAGAATTCGGCTTTATTAAGCAAGGATGCTTGGTGCAACGCTTGATGTTTTTGTTGGTTCTGTTTTTGATTTGCGGCTTGCGCTACAGATGCATTTTGCTGTTCGGTCAACATATGTCCTCCAATCAGGACGCGGCTAAAATCGTCAGCCGCAATAACTACCCCTTCCAACAACCATTATTAACAGGGGGGCATCCAGCCCACTATTAGACGTTAGCCTATAACCAGAAAAGATTTGTGGTTTTATGTGAGAACATTAATTTAAAGCACCCGTTTTAATCTGGCCGCACAGGCTGATGGCAATTGGGATTGACACTTTTATGGCAACAGAATAAAAGCCAAAATCTTTACCTTTACGTAAACTTCATATATCTTGCTTAAAACTGATTATTTAGGGTGCATGAATGAGCGCAACGAACACACCACAAACGACTTACTCGATCAGTGATCTCTCAAAAGAATTTGATATCACTACGCGTAGTATTCGTTTTTACGAAGACCAAGGTTTGCTTAAGCCTAAACGCCGCGGCCAAACCCGTATTTATAGCCTCAAAGACAGGGTGCGCCTCAAGCTCATTCTTCGCGGTAAACGCTTGGGCTTTTCTTTAGCAGAAACCCGTCGCCTGTTCGAATTATACGATGCCGACAAGAGCAGCACCGCACAGCTCAATACCATGCTGGCGCTAGTGGAAGAAAAGAAATCCGCCCTACAGCAGCAAATGGACGACATTAAAGTGGTGTTGATGGAACTCAATTCCGCCGAGCAGCAATGCCGCTTAGCCTTAGAAGATAACAAAACGGCAAAAGCCTAAATCCCAGTGACAACAAGATCAAGTCAATATGATTGGCTCGCGCATCTCAAGACGCAGGATGTTAGCACTAGGATTAAATACAAGATTTAAAAGACTCAAGCACCTAAAAATCATAAAAACTATAAATTTAAACATCAGAGTTTAACCATCTGAAATTAGAACATCTGAAAGGACACAAGCAATGAACTCTCTCTACACAAGTCTGAATTTTGGTCTAGGCGAAGACGTCGATATGCTGCGCGATGCAGTGCAGGATTTTGCCGCGAATGAAATCGCTCCAATTGCCGCGAAAGTGGATCACGACAACGCCTTTCCCAATGAACTTTGGCCTGTACTGGGGAGTATGGGACTGCTCGGTGTGACGGTCGCTGAAGAATTCGGCGGCGCGAACATGGGCTACCTTGCCCACGTCGTGGCAATGGAAGAAATCTCCCGCGCATCGGCCTCTATCGGCCTAAGCTACGGCGCCCACTCAAACCTGTGTGTGAATCAAATCAACCGTAACGGTAATGCTGCGCAAAAAGCCAAGTATCTGCCAAAACTGGTGAGCGGTGAACATATTGGCGCACTCGCCATGAGTGAGCCAAACGCAGGTTCTGACGTAGTTTCGATGAAGTTACACGCCCGTAAAGAAGGCGACCGTTTCATCTTAAACGGTAACAAGATGTGGATCACCAACGGTCCCGATGCGCACACCTATGTGATTTACGCTAAAACCGACTTAACCAAAGGCGCACACGGTATTACCGCCTTTATCGTTGAGCGTGATTCGAAAGGTTTTAGCCAAGCACAAAAACTCGACAAACTCGGCATGCGCGGCTCTAACACCTGCGAATTAGTGTTTGAAGATGTGGAAGTGCCAGAAGAAAACATTTTAGGCGGCCTCAACAACGGCGTAAAAGTGCTAATGAGCGGCCTAGATTACGAGCGCGTCGTGCTATCTGGTGGCCCGCTGGGGATCATGAACGCCTGCATGGATATCGTTGTACCTTACATCCACGAGCGTGAGCAATTTGGTAAATCGATTGGTGAATTCCAACTGGTACAGGGCAAATTAGCCGACATGTACACCGGCATGAATGCCGCCAAATCCTACGTGTATGCCGTAGCAAAATCCTGCGATCGCGGTGAAACCACCCGTAAAGATGCCGCGGGCGCCATTCTGTATAGCGCAGAACTCGCAACCAAAATGGCACTGGATGCAATCCAACTGCTCGGCGGCAATGGTTATGTTAACGAATACGCCACCGGCCGCTTACTGCGTGATGCTAAGCTGTATGAAATCGGCGCCGGCACCTCAGAAATTCGCCGCATGCTGATTGGCCGCGAACTGTTCAATGAGTCGAAATAACGCGCGTTCAAATAATCTCTCACAAGTGAATGGGTAGCCCCTCACTGTAATTTACAGTTTGCGCCACCCATTCGAGCAAGGTGATACCGAGTTTCCGCTTTATAAGGACAATCAAAGTGACGCAAATAAGCAGTCGTATCAACGCCCGTAGCGATGAATTTAAAGCAAAATCCGACGATATGGCCGCCCTAGTGGCCGATCTTAAAACTAAACTCAATAAAATCGAACTCGGCGGCGGCCCTGTGGCGCTGGAGCGCCATTTATCCCGTGGTAAATTACTACCACGTCAACGGGTTGAAAAGCTGCTCGATGCGGGCTCGCCCTTTTTAGAACTGTCGCAATTTGCCGCGTTTGAAGTCTACGACGAAGAAGTGCCCGCCGCAGGCATTATTGCCGGTATCGGCCGTGTGAGTGGCGTGGAATGCATGATCATCGCCAACGATGCCACAGTGAAAGGTGGCACTTACTACCCGATTACCGTCAAAAAACACCTTCGTGCCCAAGATATTGCCAGCCGTTGTCACTTGCCTTGTATTTATTTAGTCGACTCGGGCGGCGCTAACCTGCCCCGCCAAGATGAAGTGTTCCCCGACCGCGACCATTTCGGCCGCATCTTTTACAACCAAGCGCAAATGTCCGCCAAAGGCATCCCACAAATTGCAGTGGTGATGGGTTTATGTACCGCAGGGGGTGCCTATGTGCCCGCCATGGCGGATGAATCCATTATCGTAAAAGATCAAGGCACTATCTTCTTAGCGGGCCCGCCATTAGTGAAAGCGGCCACTGGCGAAGAAGTTAGCGCCGAAGAACTGGGCGGCGCCGAAGTGCACACTAAAATTTCCGGCGTAGCGGACCATTTAGCACAAAACGATGAGCACGCGCTAGAGCTTGCCCGCCGCGCGGTATCACGCCTGAATCATCAAAAAGAAATCAAATCACTCCTAAGCCCATCAAATAATGGCCCAGTCAAACCGCCGAAGTTCGACATTAGCGAACTGTATGGCATTGTCGGCACTGATTTGAAAAAGCCCTTTGATGTCAAAGAAGTGATCGCCCGTATCGTCGATGATTCTGATTTTGATGAGTTTAAAGCCAACTATGGCGCGACCTTAGTGTGTGGTTTTGCCCGTATTCACGGCTATCCTGTCGGCATTGTCGCCAACAACGGCATTTTGTTCTCAGAGTCGGCGCAAAAAGGCGCACACTTTATTGAACTATGCTGCCAGCGCAAAATTCCGCTGCTGTTCCTGCAAAATATCACCGGCTTTATGGTGGGTAAAAAGTACGAACACGAAGGCATAGCCAAACACGGCGCTAAAATGGTGACCGCGGTTTCTTGTGCCAATGTGCCTAAATTTACTGTGATTATCGGCGGCAGCTACGGCGCGGGTAACTACGGCATGTGTGGCCGCGCGTTCGAACCGACCATGATGTGGATGTGGCCTAACGCCCGTATCTCTGTGATGGGCGGCGAGCAAGCGGCTGGCGTTCTCGCCACAGTGCGCCGCGACGGTTTAGCCCGTAAAGGCGAAGATTGGTCATTAGAGGATGAGAAAGCCTTTAAGGCGCCGATTGTCGCCCAGTACGATAAAGAAGGTCATCCATATCATGCCAGTGCCCGTTTATGGGATGACGGCATTATTGACCCGGCGCAAACTCGTGATGTGGTCGGCCTTGCCCTATCGGCGGCATTAAATGCCCCTATCGAAGACACCCGCTTTGGTGTGTTCCGTATGTAAACCATACGTATACACAGCAAATCAATAAGATAGGGAAACAGTTATGACAAATTTACCAATAACGCCACAGGAATTAAGCAACTTGCAGCACGTGAGCTACAGGCTGAATAACGGCGTTGCCGAGCTTATTCTTGACCGAGCGGAAGTACACAACGCCTTCGATGAAGTGATGATTAGCGAGATGATTAGCGTCCTTAGCTATTTTGCTGAGCATAAGGATTGCCAAGTGCTGGTACTCAAAGCGAACGGCAAAAACTTCAGCGCCGGCGCCGATCTCAATTGGATGCGCAAGCAAGCCAAAATGGACTTTGAACAAAATCTAAATGATGCCAAAGCCTTAGCGAAACTGATGCAAGATTTAGATACTTTTCCTAAGCCTACTATTGCATTAGTGCAAGGCGCAGCCTTTGGCGGTGCACTGGGGCTGATTTGCGCCAGCGATATCGCTATCGCCACAACGCGCGCCAGTTTTTGTTTGAGCGAAGTGAAACTCGGATTAATTCCTGCGGTAATCAGCCCTTACGTTGCCCGCGCTATGGGTAACCGCGCATCGCGCCGCTACATGCTGACCGCCGAGCGTTTTAATGCCGATACTGCACTAAAACTTAATGTCATCCATGAGGTAAGCGATGACTTAGACGCCGCCGCTAAGCCGATGATTGAGGCGCTCCTTGCCAATAGCCCACAGGGCATGGCATGGGTAAAAACCTTATTATCACGCCTTGAAGATGGCGTGATAGACCAAAACACCATTGATTACACTAGCGAGCGTATCGCCCGCATTCGGGTATCAACCGAGGGCCAAGAAGGCTTAAATGCCTTTTTTGAGAAACGTCAGCCGAACTGGCAACAAACGCACTCCGCCCCCTCTCCTACGCCAATGCAAAAGCCAAGTGATACCCAAGGAGCCCTTTGATGTTAACCAAGCAAATGTTTACCAAGCTATTGATTGCTAACCGCGGTGAAATCGCCTGTCGCATCATCAAAACCGCCCATGCCATGGGCGTTCGCACCGTTGCCCTATATTCCGATGCCGATAAAGAAGCGCGCCATGTCGCAATGGCCGACGAATCTTTCTATCTAGGTGGCAGTGCGCCGGCAGACTCCTATTTAAAGGGCGATTTGATTATCGATATCGCCAAAAAAGCGGGCGCCCAAGCCATTCACCCTGGTTATGGTTTCTTATCTGAAAACGCCGACTTTGCCCGTAAATGTGAAGCCGCAGGCATCGTCTTTGTTGGCCCAGGTAGCGATGCTATCGATGCCATGGGCAGCAAAAGCGCCGCTAAATCTATTATGACGGCGGCAAACGTGCCCTTAGTGCCCGGTTACCACGGCGATGACCAAACCGATGCGACCTTAAAAGCGGAGGCACTGAAAATCGGCTTCCCTATGCTGATTAAAGCGGCGTATGGCGGCGGCGGTAAAGGCATGCGTATCGTCGAGAATGAAGGCGAAATCATGGAAGCCGTTAACTCGGCGCGCCGTGAAGCGGCCTCTTCTTTTGGTAACGATAAGTTATTGATGGAGCGTTATTTACGCCAGCCACGCCACGTCGAAGTACAAGTGTTTGCCGACACTTTTGGCAACGCGATTTACTTATCGGATCGCGATTGCTCGATTCAACGTCGCCACCAAAAAGTGGTCGAAGAGGCGCCGGCACCGGGCTTAAGCGATGCCCTGCGCGCCCAAATGGGTGATGCGGCCGTCGCCGCTGCCAAAGCCATCGATTATGTTGGTGCGGGGACGGTAGAGTTTCTGTTAGACACAGACAATAGCTTCTATTTCATGGAGATGAACACCCGTCTGCAGGTTGAGCACCCTGTCACCGAAATGGTCACAGGCCAAGATTTAGTCAAATGGCAATTGCTGGTCGCCAGCGGTCAGCCACTGCCCCTTAAGCAAGATGAAGTGCGTATTCACGGCCATTCCTTTGAAGTGCGTATTTACGCCGAAGATCCGCAAAATGAGTTTTTACCCGCCAGCGGTAAGCTCAACTTTTTGCGTGAACCTGAGCAAAGTAAGTTTGTCCGTATCGATTCGGGTATTCGCGAAAACGATGTGATCAGTAACTTCTACGATCCTATGATTGCCAAGCTTATTGTGTGGGATGAATCGCGCCCGCGCGCCCTGCAGCGTTTAGTGCATGCCCTAGAGTCGTATCAAATCAGCGGCCTTAAGCACAACATTGAGTTTTTGGCGAACATTGCCGAGCACCCAGCGTTTGCCAATGCTGACTTTAGCACTGACTTTATTGGCCGTTATGGCGACACCTTAATTGGTACAGCTTCAAGTGAAGCCGACACTGCACTCGCCTTTGCCGCGCTGTATCAAGTACTTGCCCGTAAAGAAGCCGCCAAAGCGCAAGCGATCAACAGCGCCGATCCTTACTCACCTTGGGGTCAAGTGAGCGGCTTTAGACTCAACAGTTGTAGCCAACACAATATTGCACTGCTTGATGACGCCCATGAATTACAGCAGTTGGTGATGCTCGATTTAGGCGGCATGTATCAGTTGCCACTGCACGGCCAAGATTGGTTGCTCAATGGCGAACTGAAACAAGACTTACTGCTCGCCGAAATCAACGGCCATAAGAGTAAAGTGCCGGTTAGCGCACAAGGTGATGACTTTACGCTATTTTTATCCTCTGGCAGTTACCACTTTAAAGCAGTGCAAACGCTAGTGATCGAAGAACAAGCTAGCAATGCTGACAAGTTAAAAGCGCCCATGAACGGCACGGTAGTGACCCATTTAGTCGATGTCGGCGCACAAGTTAAAGCGGGCCAAGGTTTGCTAGTGATGGAAGCCATGAAGATGGAATACACAATCGAAGCACCCTTTGATGGCATAGTCAGTGAATTCTACTTTAAGGCAGGCGAGCTAGTGACCGATGGCGCAACCTTGCTCAACGTTGAGCCGCTAAGTGAAGCGCCGCTCGTATCTGACGACGAGCCAACCGCGATCAAGGAAGCCTAAGATGTCTTTAGTCAATCTAAGCCAAGCAGCGGACGCCAAAGACAGGGTCAGCATCTTCGAGATGGGCGCGCGCGACGGCCTGCAAAACGAAGTTGCTGTGCCAACGGCAGCTAAAATCGCCTTGATTGAATCGCTGGCAGATGCAGGGCTTAAGCGCATCGAAGCCGGCAGTTTTGTGTCACCCAAATGGGTGCCACAAATGGCCGATTCTGCCGATGTGCTCAAGCAAATACAGCGCCAAAGCGGCGTGGTGTATAGCGCGCTCACGCCCAACGTCAAAGGCTTTGAACTGGCGCTGGATGCAAAAGCGAGTGAGGTGGCAATATTTGGCGCCGCCTCACAAAGCTTTAGTCAGCGCAATATCAACTGCTCGATTGAAGAGTCGATTGAACGCTTTATCCCATTGATGGAATTAGCAAAAGCGCACAATATTCCGGTGCGCGGCTATGTATCTTGTGTGCTCGGCTGCCCCTACGAAGGTGAGATAGCGGTCAGCGAAGTGGCCCGCGTGTCTGAAATCCTTTACAAAATGGGCTGTTACGAAATATCCCTTGGCGACACTATCGGTATCGGCACGCCGCAAAAAGCCCGTAGAATGCTGCAAACCGTGGCAGAACGTGTGCCTATGGACAAACTGGCGCTACACTTTCACGACACCTATGGCCAAGCACTCGCTAATATTTTGGCCTGCTTAAACTTAGGTGTACGGGTGTTTGACTCCTCGGTCGCAGGTCTTGGCGGCTGCCCCTATGCCAAAGGCGCGTCGGGCAATCTTGCCACCGAAGACTTAGTGTATATGCTGCACGGCATGGGATTCGAAACAGGTATCGATTTACAAAAACTCGCGTTAGCAGGGCAAGCGATCAACACACAGCTGAATCGCAACAATGGTTCAAAAGTGGCCACTGCCCTGTTAGCAAAATAGAACAACAATAATTAACGACACCAACAACCGTTATTAAAAACGCGCGTTATTTCCCGCGCGTTTTATAAAGCATAAAAGGACATCACAATGGCAGGACTCAATAAAGTCGTCAGCAGCTATGAAGAAGCGTTAAACGGCTTATCAAACGACATGACCATTATGGTCGGCGGCTTTGGCCTGTGCGGCATTCCCGAAGGCTTAATTAATCAAATGGTTAAGATGGGCGTTAACGGTTTAACCGCCATTTCAAACAACGCTGGGGTTGACGACTTTGGCCTTGGTTTACTGTTAAAACATCGCCAAATCGCCACTATGATCGCCTCTTACGTGGGCGAAAATGCCACCTTTGAACAGCAAATGCTCTCTGGTGAACTGAACGTGATTTTAACGCCCCAAGGCACGCTGGCGGAAAAGATCCGCGCAGGCGGCGCAGGTATTCCGGCATTTTTCACCGCTACAGGCTACGGCACGCCAGTCGCTGATGGTAAAGAAACCCGCGAAATCAAAGGGCGCCATTACGTGTTAGAAGAGTCGCTGACCGCAGATTTTGCCTTAGTGCGCGCATGGAAAGCCGATACCATGGGTAATTTGGTGTTCCGTAAAACCGCCGCCAACTTTAACCCTATGATGGCGACCGCGGGCAAAATCACTGTGGTTGAGGCCGAGTTTATTGTTGAGCCGGGCGAGCTAGACCCAGATCATATCCACACGCCGGGCATCTATGTTGACCGCGTTATTCAAGGCAAGTTCGAGAAACGTATCGAGCAGCGCACGGTAAAAGCCGCGAAATAAAAGGCGCTGGCAAAACCTTGAAACACAGTTAACGCAATTGGCACTTAGCTCCCGAAAGTAAAAACTAAGGGTAAAAACCTAAGAGTAAAGGCCAAAGCGTCAAAGCCAAATAGAAAGGATAGATATCATGGCATTATCAAGAGAACAACTGGCTCAGCGCGTCGCCAAAGAATTAAAAGATGGCTACTACGTCAACCTCGGCATCGGCATTCCAACACTGGTCGCTAACTATATTCCCAGCGGCATGGAAGTCATGCTGCAATCGGAAAACGGCCTACTCGGCATGGGCGAATTCCCCACCGAAGACACCATAGATCCGGATTTAATCAACGCGGGTAAACAAACCGTTACCGCAGTCAAAGGCGCCTCGTTTTTTTCATCGGCGGAAAGCTTTGCCATGATCCGTGGCGGCCATGTGGACTTAACCGTGCTCGGCGCCTTTGAAGTCGATGTGAACGGCTCTATCGCCTCATGGATGATCCCCGGCAAACTCATCAAAGGCATGGGCGGCGCGATGGATTTAGTCGCCGGCGCTGAAAACATTATCGTGACTATGATGCACGCCGATAAATACGGTAATTCTAAGCTGCTACCCGTATGCGAATTGCCGCTGACTGGTTACGGCTGCATTAAACGCGTCGTCACAGATTTAGCCTTTATCGAAATCAAAGATGGCGCATTTCATTTGTTAGAGCGCGCGCCAGGCGTCAGCGTAGAAGAAATCGTCAGCAAAACCGCCGGCAAATTAATCGTGCCAGAGCATGTACCAGAAATGGTGTTTTAAGCGTTCTCTAAAATGCGCAAGTAACGTATAGCGGCTAAGGTTGAAACTCAAGTTAGTTTGAAGCTTTAGCCTAAAGAGTTTTGAGCGTTAACCGACGTTTTACGATACCAACAAGGCCCAGAAAATGATTCTGGGCCTCGTTGCTTTTGTTGTCCCCACGAAGCGGAGAACCATGAGTAAAATTCACCACCAGCTTGTTCACTACAAACCTTGTTTTCTGTGAGCTTTTGCAGTCTAGGTACTTTTTGAAAGCTTATCGCCATAAACAGCACTAATGCTCTGGCGACACGCCGTAAACCCATCCTTGGGGGCTCAACGAAAAAGTCCCTTTTTCCGATGGTCGCCAACGCAAAAGTGCGGTTTACTCACCCATCCCAGCATATTCAATAATGAACAATGTCGCGCATTAAACTGATAACACCATATGTTAGTAAGGTTCTTTGCTGGCGAATGTGTGTTCACCATCGCTACAACGGAGTCGCTTAATGCTTGCTTCAAAAATGCTACAGATAGTCATATTTGGCGCCGTTGCGGTAAACTTGCCGCAGCCTAAATAATAAGGATGCTCAAGATGTTAGCCAAGTTTCTCAATAAGCGCAGTCGCAGTCGTAAACATATGCGCGATTATGCCAAAAACGTCTTTGAATATGACCAGTATTTACTGACCGATTATATCGACAGTGGGATGACAGATGGTTTCGAGAGAGTGAAACAATATCGTGAGTTTGATAAGGATTTTCGCCAGTGGGAATTATTTGGAGCTGAGTTTGGTGTACCCGAGTGTCATTGGGGCTATGTAGCCCAACTTACCTATATTGAATCGGGCTTGCTTGAGCCTAAGCCGCTTATGTGCTCGCTTGCTTACGGTTATTTTGCAACCGCCATTGATTACTATAAATATTGCTCATCGCTAGAAAAAACTGGCGGGATAGCAAACGCTATGTGGTCTACAATCAGCGTGTTTCGGCTTGTGCTGATGCTGTTAGCTGGGCTTAAACGCGAGGCGGACGAGCTGTATTATGCCAACGCAATGGCTTGGCGCTCAGGCTGGATAATTCGCTCCCACAGTTTTATAGGCGATTTTTTGGTGCTGCTGTATGGGTGCTATTTGGGCGTTATTGAGCCGCCTTTTGCCACGGAAGTGCAAGTGACACTGCGAAAAACGGCTCCTTTCCCCTATGCGCCATTTTTAGATAACTGGGACACTCAGGATATCGAATTCATCAGCACTATGCTGCAAACCCTGTGTGATAATCAGGTAGAACAAGCAGTTATTGGGGATAAAAAGTGCTTTTTTGAGTTCAATGGTGGGCCGCACACATATTTACCATTGACAGCGTTAATGCTGCTGAAACTGCGATCCCTTAGGGGTTTGCCTAACCCACAATTCAGTCATCCAGCCTTTGGCGATATCACAGCTTTGTTTGAACAAGTCTCCACATCATTTAGTGATTATGTTGCAACGTTAGGGATACAGCGGATTGAAGATGCTGCCGATGAGGTGTTAACCAACACATTAACCAGAATGCAAAGCCAAGATTTTGATGCCCATGCTATTTTCGCCAAGCGACTGCCATCGTTTAGTGCTGGTTAAGATTTTGATTAACCAAATTTTCATAAAAAATGGATAACCAATAAATCATGATTCTATTCATATTGAGGACCCAAGGCTTAAGGCTGAGCGTATTCAAGCCTTAAGTCATCCACAATACAAGCCAGAGGAAAGCTTATGTACCAGATTGCGATTGTGATATTTGATGAATTTACCGATATCGATTTTTTCCTAATGCGTGACATCCTCGGCCGTACAAAAACCGATTGGACAGTAAAAGTACTCGGGACAAAGCCTAGCCACAGATCGAGTTTAGGGATGACGGTTGCAACCGATGGTCATGTGGCCGAAGTCGCTGATGCAGACGTGGTGTTATTTAGCAGTGGCTACAAAGGCGTGCCAGCCGCACTCGAAGATACTGAGTTTATGTCCGCCCTTAAATTAGATCCCACACGGCAATTGCTTGGCAGTATCTGCGCGGGTTCATTCTTCTTTGCCAAATTAGGCTTACTCGACAATATCTCGGCAACGACGCATCCCGATGCCAAACCCGCATTAGTGGCCATGGGTGTGGATGTAGAAGACTGCGCTCTGGTTATCAATGGCAATATAGCCACTGCGGGTGGCTGCCTGTCCTCACTCTATTTAACCGGCTGGGTTGCGGAGCGCTTATTCGACAGTGCAAAACGCCGCGAAATTCACAGGCAGCTTATTCCTGCAGGCCAAGCTGATATTTATGAGACGCTGATCCAATCATCAATAGCAGCTGCAATTCGCTAGCAAGTGGTTTAGGTTCGCAGCCAGAAGCAAGGGACTGCGTGATTAGACTGAAAAATCTTCTCGGGGCAATAAAAGCCGAGCACCAGATCACCACCCAGAGTGAACTTGCGGCTTTACTGTCGCAAAATGAAATACTCGTACAGCAAATCCAAACTGCCGATGCGCAGCATTGGGTGCATTTTGCCAAGAATACCTTCGATGGTTGGTACTGTATTCGAACACCTATGCTCAGTACCTTTGAAGTTTATTACCAAGAACGTGGGCAAAACTGCTGGGGAGAAGATGTTTTTACAGAGCAAAGTGAAGCCATCGCTGCGGTTATTTTTATGTCTGGTGTTTGGGATCAAGTCCCCTAGCACTAAGCAAGTAAAAGCCTGTTCACTCATTCTGTGTGTTCACATTTACGAATGGCTGTATGTGACTATCCATTAAGCGACTTTCGATTATGTAACGAATCATTGCTCGACTTTCAATATCGAAATCATCCTGTTAGGGTGACGTACTTAGATTGACTCACGAGAACAGACTCATTCTTAGTACTCAAATAAACTCTCTGTTTAACTCTCTCATTGTCCAAAGGAGCGGTATCTATGGACTGGTTTATTATTGCACTCGCTGGCTTTTTAGGCGGAATGCTCAATGCGGTTGCCGGCGGTGGCAGTTTTATTACCCTTTTGGCGTTAGTGTTTGTCGGGGTTCCACCGATTGCGGCGAATGCAACGGGGACAGCCGCGCTGTTACCCGGTTATATCGCCAGTGCTTGGCGTTTTAGAAAAGATATCGAATATCCGGCGAGTCTTAGTCTTAAGCATCTGATCTTGATTGCCCTTATCGGCGGCAGTATTGGCGCGGGTATTTTGCTGACCACCAGCGAGCAAGTCTTCGCAAAACTGATCCCTTGGCTGATTTTACTGGCCACCGCGGCCTTTATTGTTGGCCCTTGGTTGCTCAAACGAAGAATCGCTGAGCAAGGCGAAAACACCTCTACGCCAATGTTAAGTCCGATAACGGCACTGATAATGCTGTCGGCTGTGTGTATCTATGGCGGTTATTTTAATGGTGGCTTAGGCATCATACTACTCGCAAGTTTTGGGCTGATGGGGCAAACCAATCTACATGGGATGAACGGACTTAAAAATCTGATTTCAGCCCTGCTCACCGCCATCGCCGTTGTGGTTTATGCCGCGGGCAATGTTATCGATGGGCAATATCTGTTGCTGCTTGCTGTGATGGCGATTATCGGCGGCTATGTCGGCGCGGCGCTGGCCTATCGTATTTCACAGCCCTTGCTGCGCGGCTTTATTGTGATAGTTGGGTTGGCAATGGCCTTAGGGTTTTTCATGCGCTGAGCTGTTTATGCGTGAAACAAGGTTTTAATACGTTAGCCTTTGAATGCATTCGCCAACGCGCAGTTCTTGGACTCAAGGGAACAAGACAGTGAGTTTAGATACAAGGTCAAATCGAGAAATTGCCCTTAGGTTACTGGCTTGTTACTCTGAGCCATCATTTAGGAAAGCACTGTGACTAAGGATAGCGATGAAACGGATCACCTTTAAACTATGCAGCTTGAAGAAACTATGCAGCTTGAAGCTAAAGACCTTGAAGCTGAGCACCTTAAGTCTTGCCCTGTGTCTTGTTGCAAGCTCGCCCGCTATCTACGCGCAAACCGCTAGTGCTGCAACCATTAGCGTCAAAACGGAAACGGGTAACATTCAGGTAAAAACCATAGTCCAAGGGTTAGAAAATGTCTGGGGCATGACATTTTTACCCGACGGCAGCATGCTCGTGACTGAACGCGCCGGCAGAATGCGCATTGTCAGCGCCGCAGGTAAAGTGGGCGCCCCCTTAACGGGTTTGCCACCACTATATGCCAAAGGTCAAGGTGGTTTACTCGATGTGGTGCTTGCACCAGATTTTGCCAGCAGCAAAAAAATCTATTTCAGTTATTCAGAGCCCGCTGAAGGTGATGCAAGTGAACTCAATAGCACTGCGGTGAGTTTTGCTACTCTCAATGGCAACAAGCTTCAAAATCTCAGCCGCGTTTTTAGTCAGCAACCTAAAATCAACAGCGGCCACCATTTTGGATCTCGTTTAGTGTGGGCGCCTGACGGCACGCTGTTTATTACGCTTGGCGACCGCTACAGCGAAAAAGATAGCGCCCAAACATTAGATAATCATTTAGGCAAAGTGGTGCGGATTAATGCCGATGGTTCTGTGCCTCAAGATAACCCCTTCGTTAATACGGCGGGCGCTTTGCCCGAGATCTGGTCTATCGGTCATCGCAATATGCAAGGCGCGGCCATTAATCCCACCAGCAAAGTATTGTGGACGGGTGAGCATGGACCGCAGGGCGGCGATGAGCTCAACATTGATGAGGCAGGCAAAAACTATGGCTGGCCTGTGATTACCTATGGTGAGAATTACGGCGGCGGCAAAATCGGCGAAGGCACCCACAAGGCTGGAATGGAGCAACCCGTCTACAAATGGGTTCCCTCAATTGCCACGGCGGGCTTTATGTTTTACACGGGCGATAAATTTCCGCAGTGGCAAAATAATATTTTACTCGCCAGCCTAAAGGAAAAAACGCTAGTACGTTTAGTGCTTGATGGCGACAAGATTATTAAAGAAGAGCGGTTGCTAAAAAATGAATTGGGACAAAGATTACGCTCAATCGTGCAAGGGCCTGATGGGTTGATTTATCTTGTGACCGATGAAGCGAAATCAAAAATTTACCAAATCTCACCGCATCAATCTTAAGCACTCGCTTTAACCACTGTCTTTTAACCACAGCCTTTTAACCACTGCAACAAGCTCAATCGATAGAAAATTAAAGCCTTAAAACGACAAAGAGTGTTCATCAGGAACACTCTTTGTTACTAGCGAGCTTTGCTAACTTGCAGTTGTTAGCGCGGCACTAACCTCCTGCCTTTATTCATTTACCACGCACATTCCCTGCTCGGTTTTCACATAGGGAGACAGAATAGGCATCATGCCTTTCATCACCTGCAATGGCAGCGCCGAAGTAAAACTAAAATCATCAGATTTACTGCCGGGCACGAAGGCGGTTAAAGTGCCGAAGTATTTATCCCCCAGATAAAACACAAAGGTTGCGGTGCGGTTCATGGCAGTCGTCGCCACTTTTTTACCTTGCTGCATCTGAGTCACAATACGGTTATCACCGGTGCCGGTTTTCCCGCCTATGGCTAACATCTCGCCTTTTTCATCGGTAAAAATGCCCTTCAAACGACGGGCAGTACCGTTTTGCACTACGTTCGCCAGCGCCGCTTTTAAGGCTTGCGCGACTTCATGGCGCATAACTCGTTCACCTTGGGTGTTCTGATTCTGCAGCGTCACTTCATAGGGCGTATCGGCGGCAAAATGCAGCTGATTGATACGCACGGTAGGCAAACGATAGCCGTCATTTTGGATAATCCCCATCAACTCGGCCAAGGCCGCAGGTCTATCACCCGAGCTGCCGAGCGCCGAACCTAAGGATGGCACCATAGCATCAAAGGGGTAACCTAAACGGGCCCAACGCTGATGTATGTCGAGGAAGGCTTCCACTTCGAGCATCACTTGCACTCGAACGTCACGGGCGTTTTTATGTCGCGTCCTAAATAACCAACGATAAACCTCTTGGCGTTGTGCTTCACTCGCCTGTTTCACATCGTTCAAATTGGCATCGGGATTGTGATTAAGATAATCCAGCACCCACAATTCCAACGGATGCACCCGTGCGATATAACCTTGATCTGGCAAGTTATATTTATCTGGACCGTACTTGTTATATAAGCTCTTAATACGACCATCGGTATAACTCACCTGCGGCAGTCTTTGCTGCAGAAAAGCCTTAAATGCCGACATAGATTCATCGGGCAAGAGGTAGCGATACGCCGACGTTAATTGTTGCTCCGACTGGGATAAACCGTCGAAGAACATCCCAAAACGCTCATTCGCAGCCACTTTTTTATACTTGCGATAAAACTTAGTGACGAAGGTATTACCCTCTCTATCGGCAAATACTCGCAGGTATTCGTCGCGGCGCGGATCTTTATCATTACGCAGCAACTGGGCCATATTGCCCTCGTTTTGCATACTGCTGCTGTAATTGACTATGTCGCGCATGAGGCGCACAAACGGCAAGTTAATCGAATCCTGCAAAGCTTGATAAAGTGTCGGTGTCTTAACATCTTCCGATTTTTTAAAGTTATTAAACACATGCAAACCACCACCGGTAAAGAACTGCTCACTGGTTGAGGCAGAATATTCCCGCTGTAGCGCTGCATCTAACATGCGATCTAAACGTCTATCAGGATTCACAATCAAGTAATCAATCGCCCAACGGGTTAAGTGATCCCTAGGTTCGATAATGATAGATTCCAGTTCAATACCATGTTTTTTAGAATATTTTTCGTGGATCTCAGCGATGATTTCTAAGTAGGTCGCCATCACCCGCAATTTAGCGGTTGAACCCAGTTCCAACTTACTGCCTTCGTTAATATCAAAGGGTTGATCGGTACTGTCGGTCTGCACACGAACTCGGTTGGCGGTGTCGGTACGCTCGTAAAGCGTAAAGCTATACAGCACGTTTTGCAGTTGGCTTGGCTCGAGTAAACGCTCGCCCAATAAACCCACTTGCTCAGCGGTCGACACTTGCGCCAAGCTGCGTAGGTAGTGACTCACTTGCTGCTGTAAATCACTGTGCAAGCTACTGTTTACTGTTAAGTCGAGTCTGTCTAAATCGTACAGCCCCACATTTAACATGCCCGCGGTACGAATACGCACTGTATTCACGCCCTTATCGGCGCCCGATTGAGTATTTCGTTGCGGCTTAGTGACCCTAAACTGCAATTTCTGCGCGAGTGCGGCATCGCGCAGACCACGGTCAATAAGATAATATTGACCGAGTAAGCGGATATGGCTATCGACTAAGTTTTCAAGATCTTCATGACCTTGCAATAAATAGTATGAAGGGCGACGCTGGGCAATCATCAAGGCGACCACTTGGCGGAATACTTGTCCGCGCTTGGCGGCATTACCCTTGATTTGTGGCGATGCTAACAGCTTGTTTGCAGTATCGAAATCGGTGCCAAACCAGGCCCACAGCCCGTCACCAATACCATGCACTTCACCATGATTGGGCGCCGAGGATAATGGCACTGTGTTTAAATAATCTTGGACAATACGCTTACGAGCGGGTTCAGTATTCTCACCTTGCTGGTACACGCGCACACTGGCCGAGCCAATTTGCAGTAACTTATCCTTGATGCTTAAGGTTAAGCCTTGGGAAGAATGGCGGAATTTTTCAATCTGAGTCGCCAGCGTACTGCCACCGGCGGTGGACACATTCATGCCGACCATCTCTGCAATTTGGCTCATCCCCGCCACCACAAAGCGTGGCCAGTCGATCACCGGATTGAGTTTATCTTCCGTGGTCCATAACTCGCGGTTTTCAATAAACAATAAGGTATTAACGATTTCATTGGGGATCTTATCGTCGTCCTGATAAACCCGTTTGGGATAGGCGAACTCGTACAAATCGGTATTGCGACAATCGAGCAGCGTTAAGCCAGATTGTGCCTTTTCGTGATAAGGCGGGAAAAATCCCAGCTGCGCGTATTCCAGCAAGGCAGGCGAAAACGCCACTTGCTGCGTCACCTGAAAATTCCGTTGCAGTAACCTGTCAATATACTGAGGTAACTTGCTATAGCCATGGCGCTCATCGAAAGGGCCATAACTTGGATAAATCACCGCTGTGCTCGGTGAGTTATCTAATTCATAGGTGAGCGTCTTAGCATGTTGATTGATGTATTTGGCTTGATAAAACGAGGTTTTAACTTCAAGACCAATCAATAGTGCGATACAGCAAATTAAGATAAAAAATAAGAACCAGACCCTGCCCTTAGATCTGGCTTTACGCGGAGTCTTAACCTTCACCTTAGGTTCGGGTTGTGGTGG
The DNA here is from genome assembly GCF_025370265.1 of Shewanella septentrionalis. Classification (NCBI taxonomy): domain Bacteria; kingdom Pseudomonadati; phylum Pseudomonadota; class Gammaproteobacteria; order Alteromonadales; family Shewanellaceae; genus Shewanella; species Shewanella septentrionalis. The sequence continues at coordinate 45,639 of NZ_JAMTCC010000001.1, forward strand.
ACGAGGACGATAATTTTCGAACTTCATCTCTGACGGGGAATTAGGCAAAACAGCTCCAAAAAACACTAAAATAAATATCTTTCATGCAACTCAGCAAATCCGTTGCCACTCAGTAAAACAAGACATCAACTCATTAAGCCACACAAAAAAACTCACCGCCAACAACACCCTGCTAGCAAAGACTAATCCCAGATGAACTCACGAAAATGTTTACGGCAAACGGACTCGTAGCTTTCATTTCCACCAATCGCCACTTGCTCGCCCTCGCGCATCACTTTGCCGTCACCGTCGAGGCGCACCACCATGTTGGCTTTACGGCCACAATGGCAAATGGTTTTCAGCTCAACCAACTTATCGGCCCACGCTAATAAATAATGACTGCCGCTAAAAAGTTCGCCCTGGAAATCCGTTCTTAAACCATAACAGAGTACAGGAATATCAATATTATCGACCACATGCGTCAGCTGCTTAACCTGTTCTTTACTCAAAAACTGGCACTCATCAACCAGCACACAGCTTAATGGTGTGGCTTGATGCACATCGCTAATCATCTGAGTCAGATCATCTTGGCTACTAAAAACCTGTGCATCCGTTTCAATGCCGATGCGCGAGGCCACTTTACCTTTGCCATATCTGTCATCTATGGAGGCTGTCATCACTAAGGTATTCATACCGCGTTCGCGATAGTTATAGGATGACTGTAATAAGGAAGTGGATTTACCAGCGTTCATCGCCGAATAATAAAAATACAATTGAGCCAAGACTTATACCCTTTAAAAAACGTTAGCGCTTACGCGTCTGCCATCGGAGCCAAATTGGCCGCTAGTCTAACATTGCGCTTCACATCAGAACACTAGCAGCGACTAAGCTTTTATCATGAATTACTGCAACTGCGCTGACTTATCCAGCGTTTTACTCTCCCATCGTCGACTTAACCAACTCCAGCTCACTTTATTTAATCCTTAGCACGATAAAAGCCATCACCAGCCACCAAATGATTAAATTTTGTTAACACAAGCTTAATTTAACCTTAAATACTGTTTTATAAGGATAACCGTACCGAAAATGATCTCAATGGCGTTGCAGACAATGTGCATATTGGTGGCGCGGCAACTCAAGCGACAGAAGGCGCCACACCGACCTCTTTAGGCGACGGTCACTACACTTTTGTGGCCCCAATGTTAGGCGTCAATCCTAGTACTGAAGGCATTGTGTGGTTACGCGTTGGCGGCAATAGCGCAACAGGTATCGCACGTTCGGCCCCCTTAGTGGTCAATAAACCCGAAGGCACTCATTCCACCACAACCGATAGTTGCTATTCCTGTCACGTCGATTACGCCACAAGTCCTCGTCGCCATGCAAGCTATGTTGCAACCGGTATGGACGGTGAAGTCACCTTCGTAGAAGGCTGCTTAGTGTGTCACGGCTCAGTAAGTCGCGCAGTGGTCAATGCGGAAGGTTTCTCTGTGGGTGGCTATACGACAAACACCTTATCTAAAATTGGCCATATCAATCACCAAGATTTTACTAAAGACTTTTCAGTACAAAACTGTTCATCCTGTCAAGTTGAAGCCCCAACTAACATTAACCTAGCAGGACCCGGTTGTATCGATTGCCATGATAGTGGTGGTGTACCAGGCGTTACTATCCCAAGTAAAGGTGCCGATGTCCGTACTATGCATGAAGGCAAGTCTGGCATTACTGAACGCCAAGCTATACGCGCTAAATACAAGGTCACATTAGCAGCCCCAGTGAAAGTCGATGATATTTCAACGAAAACAGATCACTATGCACCAACAGGTGCAGCAGCGGCAGTCACAGCCCCAGGCTGGTGTACAACCCTCACAGTAAAAGATGTCGATGGCAATATCTTTAGTATCAAAGATAACTTCAACTACTCAGATCCGCTGGTATTTGATGCCAAGAAACCGCTGGTATATGCCGGAGCCTATCTGCATGCCTATGAAAATGGCAGTTTAGTGGGCCGCCCAGGTAATCGTACTAACTATTACTATGGTTACAACACCGACGGCACTAAGAACATCTGTCACTTACTGACGGATATCAGCGCAGTGAATGCTAACTATATTTACTCTGCCCGCGTGACATTCAGTACCGCAGGTTGGATGGAATATGATGGCAATCAACGTTATCAAAGTAATGGTAGCCTAAGAGCGACAGGTTATGACGGCTCCATGGGCGTATCCTTTACCGCCTACTCAGACGTCGTTAACCCTGTCACGGCTCAAAAAGTCTCTGGCTTCGAACGTCGTGAGATAGTGAGCGCTAACAGCTGTACCACTTGCCATAACGATGCCACTGCATTCCACAAAAATGGGGCCTTCGATGACGGCGGTAATGGCTGTATTGCCTGTCACGATAACGGTATGGCACGCACATCAGCCGCTTTAGGCGCAGGTTTTGGCCCTATGGTTCACAGCTGGCACTGGGGTAATGGCGCTAAAGTTGGTGAAATGAAAGCGGATGGAACTCAAGCGAATGCGGCTAACGGTGCAGGGGCGATCAATCCTGTCACCAGTTGTGTTGCCTGCCATGATAAAGCGATTGATTTAGATAACATTCCTAATCAATACATTTTGGAACCCGGCAGCAAGATGACCAGCCCTGTATCTGCGAACTGCTATGCCTGCCATACGATTGATTCTGCGAAAGCGCATATGGTGAGCAACGGTGGTGAGATCAGCGTTCCGAGCGTGGCAGATTGGTTTAAACAACCAACGACTGAATCCTGTGCAGTATGTCATAACTCAGGTAGAAGCTCTGGTATTGATAAATACCACAAGTTTACTCGCTAATTAATCATCTCATCATCGCGTGATTAAATAGTCAGTAAAAAGCGGTACCGATTTTCCCTGCAAGGAAATAGTCAAAGGAGTCTCATCAAAACGGGACTCCTTTTTATTTAGCCACAGCCCGATAACAAGCCATTTTCAGTCCCATTTAAGTTACTAACGTTACAGTCCTAAAAAAACAACAATTCAAAGGAAGTCACTCAATTATGCGTAAACGTTTTATTGCCATCGCCATCGGCGCCACACTCACCGCCGGATTTATGGCAGGTTGTAGCAACACAGAAAGCAAAGCCCCTAACGCCATGTCGATACAAGCCCAAAACCCCTTCTTTCAAGTCAGTCGCCTACAATATCAAGCGCCCGACTTTAGTATCATCAAGAATGAGCACTTTACACCTGCACTAGAGCAAGGCATGGCCGAGCACTATCAAGAAATCCTCGCGATTGCGAATAATCCCGCCGCGGCCAGTTTCGATAATACTATTGTCGCGATGGAAAAAAGTGGCGCCCTGCTCAGCCGCGCATCGAGTGTGTTTTATAATTTAGCGGGTTCTAACAGCAATCCAGAACTGCGTAAAATCCAAGGTGAAATGGCACCCAAAATGGCGGCCCACTCGGACAATATCAACTTAAATCCAGCGCTATTTGCCCGCATCGAAGCCATTTATAACGATCGCGCTAACCTAGGGTTAACCCCAGAAGCTGTGCGTTTGGTTGAGGTCTATCATCAACGCTTTATCATGGCGGGCGCTAAACTCACCGACGAGCAGAAAGTGAAGATCCGTGCTCTTAACGAAGAACAGTCAACACTGACCAACGAGTTCTCCCAACGTTTACTGCGCTTAACCAAAGAAATCGCCGTGGTCGTGGAGTCTAAGGATGAGCTTACAGGATTAACTGACAGCGAAATCACTTCGGCCGCAAACGATGCTAAAGCAGCGGGTCACGATGGCAAGTATCTGATCAACATCACCAACACCACTCGTCAGCCCGTATTGGCCTCACTGGAAAACCGTGAACTGCGCCAACGCATTTGGGAAGCCTCAGCTAACCGTGGCTTAAGTGGTGAAAACGAAACGGCGTCGCTGGTATCTCGTTTAGCACAACTGCGCGCTGAGCGCGCCACCCTATTAGGTTATGAAAACTGGGCCAGTTATCGCCTAGCGCCGCAAATGGCCAAAACGCCAGAAGCGGTTTACAGCATGTTTGGCTCTATGGTGCCAGCCGTAGTCGCTAATACAGAGAAAGAAGCGGCCGATATTCAAGCAATGATCGACAAGACTGGCGGCAAATTTGAACTGGCGCCATGGGACTGGGAATTCTACGCCGAGAAAGTCCGCCAAGAAAAATACGCCCTTGATGGTAATAGCATTCGCCCATACTTTGAGTTTAACCGCGTCCTCGAAGATGGCGTGCTCTACACACTCAAAGAACTCTATGGCGTCACCCTAAAACCTCGCCCAGATTTACCGGTTTATCATCCCGATGTGAAAGCCTACGAAATGTTTGATGCCGATGGCTCAAGCATGGCCATTTTCTACGCCGACTATTTTGCCCGTGAAGGTAAACGTGGCGGCGCTTGGATGAGTTCGTTCGTCGGCCAATCCTTCCTCGAAGGCACTAAACCTGTGGTCGTCAATGTGATGAACATTAAGAAAGCGCCAGAGGGTCAACCGACCTTCGTCAGCTATAACGAAGTCACCACCATGTTCCATGAAATGGGCCACGGTACCCACGGTATGTTCTCCAAAGTGACATATCCAAGTCTGGCGGGCACTTCGGTTTCCCGCGACTTTGTCGAATTCCCATCAACCTTCGAAGAAGACTGGGCGGCCCATCCCAAAGTGTTGGCCAACTACGCTAAACACTATGAAACCGGCAAACCCATTCCCGATGAACTACTGCAAAAACTGTTGAAATCCGGCAGCTTTAACCAAGGTTTCGACACACTGGAATACATGGCCGCCGCATTAGTGGATATGGAGTGGCATTCATTAAGCCCAGATGCACCACTGCAAGATGTGGCCACCTTTGAAGCCAATGCCCTGAGAAAGCACGGCTTAAATATCAGCGCCGTACCGCCGCGTTATAAGTCGACCTATTTTGCCCATGCCTTCCCCGGCGGTTACTCGGCAAGTTATTACGCGTATATGTGGAGTGAGATTTTAGCGGCGGATGCCTTTGCCTATGTTCAAACCCAAGGCGGGCTCAATCGTGAAATCGGCATGAAGTACCGCAAAACCATTCGTGAAGTGGGCAATAGCATAGCGCCAATGGAAGCCTACAAAAACTTCCGTGGACAAGAGCCAACGACACAAGGATTGCTAAAACGCCGCGGGCTAGATAGCAATATTTAAATTAATGCTAACAAGCTAATTTCACTCAATTGAATGCCTTTAGGCGATAAATCTTCAGCCAACAATTTGTTGGCTGTTTTTTTAGTTCTTCTTATCACCGCTATGTTTAAGACCAATCACCTTAAATATCTAACCAATTCAGAGCATCAGTGACATTTGAATCCAAGACGCACTGACTTAAATGGCCATATCCCTTTAAGTCAATGCAACACGTAAAGAGTGTGCCTGCAAGGCAAATAAAGAGCGGATTAAAAGCAATTTATACCTTAATAATCATATAGATACTAAAAATTATTGGTATAACGCAACCCGATTACGTCCCGCTGCTTTGGCAGCATACATAGCCTCATCTGCAAATTGAAATAATCGCTGTGCATCCGTTATCTGCTGTGGATAAGTGACAGCCACCCCAACGCTAACAGTGATCGTAAACTCACGCTCTATAAAACGAAAAACACTCGCAGACAAGTTTTGGCGAATCGTTTCAGCTAACGCCAACGCTTTTTCCTCAGTTGCATTAGGCAATAGAATCACAAACTCTTCACCGCCATAGCGTGCAACCTTTATATTATCCTCGATTAATCTATTTAAAATGAGACCAATTTGGCTTAAACAATGATCACCTGTCAAATGTCCATAAGAGTCATTGATCATTTTAAAATGGTCAATATCGACAAGAAGTAAGCCATAGCTTTGACGAGACTCTACTGCCTGCTGGATCTCTTGTTCAAAAATCTGATTGAAACTACGCTGATTCATTAAACCCGTTAAGTCATCGGTACGAGCCAATTCGGCGAGCTTAGCCGAGTAGTTTTTTAACAAATACGCCTGATGAAACAAAGACCAATATTCCCTATGGTGCATCATAGCGATCCTATAAACAGGTACTGTAGAGGCCCATAGCAAACAGGCAATATACACATTATCACTCCCCTGTTTGGTAAAATAAGCAATCGAAATGGGCAAAATATAGCTAATGAGGTAAATGCGTAATTGCACTTTATCGATACAGAGACTCAGGCTAATAAAGGCATATAAAATGCCAAAAATAACCATAATGAAATGACCCATAGACTCAAACTCTGGATGGTAGACAATAAAAGCAGTCACTCCACTCCAAGTGGCACTATTGGCTAACAATCCCACATAAAGCCCTAAACGATTGGTATGCGGATCTTTCTTAGATTTCACATAAAAATCATATACAAAACTCAAACGAATTACGCCAGATGACGCCAGATGACGCCAAGAATGCAAAACATACCCACATCAATTCCCAAGGAATAATATTGCCTAATAGCACATTGTAAGGAATAACAATACAGCTCCAGCAGGCAACATAAATGAGGGCACCAGTAAACATGCGCCAAGTGATATCCCGATTGAACTCAATAAGTGCATCCTGCTGGTAGTCATCATGATTTTTAGGTCGCACACTTATCCTTTACTATTCATAACCCGTTTCATTATAGATGAAAAAAGGCACAAACCTTAGCTTGTGCCTTAATGCTTATGCATTCGCAATGTTACAAAACTCTAGATTCAAAATACTGGTATTGCGCCTACATGTTTAAAATAAAAATAGTCGTAACTTACGTGTTAAACACTTTTAGACTTAATTTTCAGCACAATAACACTGAGCACAAATACTAGCGCACACGCGACTAAACCCGCGGAGACTGATTCAGTAAATCCAAGTACCACATAACCCGTTAAGCTAATAAACGCCGCAATCAATGCATACGGTAGCTGAGTGACCACATGGTCGATATGGTGACAACTCGCGCCCGTAGACGACAAAATCGTGGTATCGGAAATCGGTGAACAGTGATCGCCAAATACCGCGCCCGCCAGCACAGAGGCAAGCATAGGTAACATCATGCCAGTGTGACTTCCCATCGCCATATCCGCAGCAATCGGCAACATGATACCGAACGTGCCCCAGCTAGTACCGGTTGAGAACGCAGTAATACCCGCTAACACAAACATAAGCGCTGGCAAAAACGCGAACGGAATATTGCCCGTCGCGAGACTCGCCATAAACTTACCAGTTTCGAGCTGGCCAATCACGCCTGCGATAGTCCAAGCAAATAACAGGATATAAATCGCTGGCAGCATAGAGCGAGCGCCCTGCACTATGCCTTTGACTATCATTGATTTCTCAACGCCTTGGACTAAATTCAATATCAGCGAAATCGCTAAACCGATTAATGCACCAAAGAAAAGGGATGAACTGACATCGGTTTTCTCAAACGCTGAAATAATATTAAATTCAATCCCTTCAGCGGCAAGTACTTGAGCGCCACTGTTGATCATAAAATACAGGGTCGCAAATACCAGCACAGTAATTGGCAGGAATAAGCCTAAGATCTTACCGGTTTCGGCTTCGGGTAAATCCGCATTCGCCCCTGGCGGTAATCCCTTTGACTCATCGTATAAATTACCACGTTGGGCATTGAGTTCATGCTCGCGCATTGGCCCAACATCTAATCCCATAAAAACTACGAAAAGTAATAATAACAAAGAGAAGATTGCGTAGAAATTCATTGGGATCATTTGAATAAAAATACTCAAATGACCCGTATCAGCAAAACCGTGGGCCGTTAATATTCCACCAATAAGCGCAATAATATAGGCGCCCCAACTTGATACAGGAGAAATAACGCACACAGGAGCGGCAGTCGAATCTAATAAATAAGCTAACTTAGCGCGGGAAATATAATAACGGTCGGTAACAGGTCTAGCGACCGAACCTACGACTAAGCTATTGAAATAGTCGTCAATAAAAACCACACAACCTAAAAACATGGTTAATAGTTTAGCGTCACGTTTATTACGTATATGTAAACGCGCCCAATCGGCAAAAGCCCGCGCGCTGCCACTGACGGTAATTAACGCTGTGATCATTCCCAGTACAATTAAGAAACCGAGAATATATAAGTTCCACGAATTAAGGCCTTCGCCCGTCCAAAAAAGTCCTTTAACGCCATTAAATACAAATTCACCCGTCGCTACAGGTGAAAATTGATTGAGCAATAAAGCACCAATTAAAATACCTAACCCCAAAGAAAGCAGTACACGGCGAGTTAAGATCGCCAACACAATAGCCACCGCAGGCGGCAGCAAGGAAAGTGCCGAATCGGCATAATTCATAACAGTCATTGATTATTATCTTCGTTAAATACGAATGGAGGGCGACTGAACTGGTGGGGAAAGGCAATAGATACCCAAGGTCACCTGTCCTATCAGTAGCGCTCCATAGTAACTATTTCCAACATCCGTATCGGAAAATACTATGGCAGTGTTGCACCTATTAAGTGCAACCCCAGCAGTTGATCGTGATAAATCGAACCACTTCGGCACCAAATCCTTTCGCAATCGATCAACGGAATCACCCTACTGATCACTACTAATATTTGGCGCGCCTCTACTTCTAAGAACGCCCGTACGCGGGCGTGAGGCACATAAAAACATAAGCGGCTTAGCAGATGCTACCGCAAAGCCACTTAATGTGACCCAGATCACAGATTAAATCAACCGAGACTTGTGATCAGCTCAGGAACCGCCTCAAATAAGTCCGCAACTAAGCCATAATCGGCAACTTGGAAAATAGGCGCTTCAGCGTCTTTGTTGATAGCAACGATAACTTTCGCGTCTTTCATGCCCGCTAAATGTTGAATCGCGCCAGAAATACCCACGGCAATATAGAGATTAGGCGCCACAATCTTACCAGTTTGACCCACTTGTAAATCGTTAGGCACAAAACCCGCGTCAACGGCTGCGCGTGATGCGCCAACCGCAGCACCGAGCTTGTCAGCAAGCTGCTCTAACATGCCGAAGTTTTCACCACTACCCATTCCGCGGCCGCCAGATACGATAATGCCAGCATTACCTAATTCTGGACGAGCAGATACCGTCAAAGATTGAGAAACAAACTGAGTTCTCGCTTCAAACACTTTATCGAGTGTCGTCACAGCCGCGCTGTTACCTTCTGGTGCAGCATCAAAGGCACTGGCGCGCACTGTCATCACTTTGATGGCATCATGGCTTTGCACTGTCGCTAAGGCGTTACCCGCATACACAGGGCGCACAAAAGTATCCGCACTGACGACGGTAATGACTTCAGAGATTTGCGCAACATCTAATAATGCAGCCACACGCGGAAGCGTGTCCTTACCTAAGCTCGAAGCAGAAGCCAGAATGTGGCCATAGTTTGGCGCTAAGTCCACCAGCAATTTGGCAAAATTTTCCGCTAAATGCGCTTCATACACGCTGGCATCGGCAACGAGCACTTGGCTAACGCCTTGTAGCGCTTGTGCAGCTTGGACAACCGCGCCACATTGGTGACCCGCAACCAATACGTGCACTTCATCGCCAATAGCGCGGGCGGCAGTGACGATTTTTGCCGTATCGAGTTTCAGTGCGGCATTATCATGTTCAGCTAATACTAAAATGGCCATTTAGATCACCTTCGCTTCATTTTTTAACTTTTCAACTAGCTCAGCTACCGACGCTACCATGATGCCTGCTTTACGTTCTGCTGGCGGAGTGACCTTCACAACCGTTTGGTGACTCTTTAATGTCACGCCTAAGTCGGCCACAGTAAAGACTTCTAATGGCTTACGCTTGGCTTTCATAATGTTAGGCAGTGAAGCATAACGAGGTTCGTTCAAACGTAGATCGGCAGTCACAACTGCAGGCAGCGGCATAAGTAAGGTTTGCATACCACCGTCAACTTCGCGAGCGACTTGCACAGAATGACCTTCTAATTTGATCTCAGAAGCAAAGGTCGCCTGTGGCATATCCATCAGCGCCGCGAACATTTGACCAGTTTGATTGTTATCGCCATCGATAGATTGCTTACCAAAAATCACCAGTTCAGCTTGTTCTTTGTCTTGTACCGCTTTGAGCAATTTGGCGATAGATACTGGCACCAGTTCGTCTTCAGTATCGATATGGATCGCACGGTCTGCACCTAATGCGAGCGCAGTACGCAATTGTTCTTGAACGGCTTTATTACCAATACTGACAACAACCACTTCAGTAGCGCTACCCGCTTCTTTTAAACGAACCGCTTCTTCTACTGCGATTTCACAAAAAGGGTTCAACGCCATTTTCAGGTTTGCGGTGTCAACACTTGTATTGTCAGCTTTGACCCTGACCTTCACATTGGCATCAACAACGCGCTTAACGGGCACCAATACTTTCATAGGGTTTCCTTCCTACACTTTCATGTACATGGACAAAACATTGGTTAATACCAATGCAGGATAGAGCAACTTTACGTCCTGTTAACGTTAACGTCAACCAAAGTCAAACGCCTGTTTGCATTTTTTAATCCTCAGCAACGGCTACTTTTTTGAACACTTATTTGAGGAAATAAGAAAAGTTCAAAATATAAATAATATTTAATTTACTTAAAACGCATAATTTTATTTGATTCGAGCTATATTAGTTTCTATCATTTAGGTGTTGTTCACCATTATCCTGTATTAAAAATTAGAGTGGGACGAAAATAGATATGAGCGAATTTTTAGAGATATTAACTCACGGCCGTCGTTTTAAAGCAGCAGTTAAAGAACTTAGCGTTGAAGAGTTACGTGATTTAGCCGACAAATTAGATAAAATTTTAGTAGAACGCGAGTCTATGGCTGAGGAAGAAGAACAAGCCATGGCAGCTCGTAATGCTAAGATTGAAGAAATCCGTCAACAAATGGAAGCCGTTGGTTTATCAATTGATGACTTAGGTGGCGTAGCTGTTAAAGCAACCGCGAAAAAACGCGCTCCTCGTCCAGCTAAATACCAAATCGAAGTTGACGGTGAAATGGTTCAGTGGACTGGCCAAGGCCGTATGCCAACCGTATTTAAGAACGAGATCAACAAAGGTCGTTCTATGGAAGATTTCTTAATCTAATCCAATTCGGTGTGGCGGTTCGAGTAACCAACACCTATTTGCATAAAAGCTCGCATTCATTGCGGGCTTTTTTATATCCATTATTGGCTGCAATCTAAAACAACAAGCGTAAATCCCACGCCTCATTCCCGCTCAAATTGCGTTACAATTCAACCTTAGTATTTACATCTGCTTTCAGTTACTCTTTATTCACCCTCACTCGATTGAATAAAATAATGCAGATAAACAATAAGATAATTATAAGCTGCAGCATAATCGCTAGCTTAGTCTCACAGACCACATATGCCCAAATCAATACAGGGACAACCTCCAATAAACTCACGGCTTTTACCCATGCTGAATTAATCATTGCGCCGGGTAAGCGTTTAAGTGATGCCACTTTATTGGTTGAAAATAATCGAATTAAAGCCATTATTGAGCACGGTGACATTCCCGCTGGCGCATTTAAAATCGATTTGAGTGGTTATACTATTTACCCTGGATTTATCGATCCTTTCACCGATTATGGGATTGAGTTCGAATATCCAAAACTTGGGCTCACTCGCCCTGTCTATGATATTAAACGTATCGGCGGCAATGCGGACAATGGCGCAATTCATTCTGAAAAAGAATGGTTTAATTACGTTTATCCCAATAAAGAACGCGCTAAAGAGTGGATCAATAATGGTTTTACGAGTGTGCAAAGTAGCAAACTCGACGGAATCTTCCGAGGGACGGGTGTTAGCCTGTCATTAGCAGAAAAAACCGCCAATGAAGTGATTTATCGCGCCCGCAGTCAACCTTTTATGGCATTCGATAAAGGCTCATCTGAACAAGATTATCCGTCATCATTAATGGGCAGTATTGCACTTATTAGACAAACCTTTGCCGACGCCAATTGGTATAACCAAAATAAAAACAAATCAGCCAATGGCGCAATAAACAATCAAGTCGAATTTAATATCGCCTTTGAACGCTTAGATGATTTAACCGATAAGCAAATTATCTTTGAAACCAAAAATCTCAATGATCAATTGCGCGCCGCCCATTTACTCAAAGAACATAAACTGTCAGCCAATCTACTCGGTAATGGTCAAGAATACTCGCGCATCAATGAGTTAAAGGCGCTGAACTACCCGTTAATCTTGCCTTTAAACTATCCACAAGCACCTGATGTCGGGACAGATGATGCCGATCGCGAAGTGTCACTGGCGGATTTAAGACAGTGGGAACGTGCGCCAACCAATCCAGCAGAAGTTGCCAAAGCAGGTATTCCCTTCGCGCTAACGCAGTTTGGTATTAAGACAGATTCCTTCTGGCCGCGCCTGCGCCAAGCCATTACTCAAGGTTTGAGTGAAGAGCAAGCCTTAGCCGCACTGACCACCCAAGCCGCCGAGATGACAGGCACCGCCGATTTTACCGGCAAACTCGCTCCCGGTTACATGGCAGACTTTGTAGTCACTAAGGGCAATATTTTTAAAGAAGGCCAGATCTACAGTGTTTGGTTGCAAGGTCAGCAGCAAAGTCTTCGCTCACTGCCCCAAGCACGATTACTGGGCGATTATCAATTAAGCCTCAATAACCTCACGCTGGATTTATCGCTGCAAGATGCGAGCAAAGGTGATAAACCCAAAATCCAAGGCAGCTTAAGCAGTGGCGAGCAAAGTATCGCGCTCAGCCAACTTAAATTAGATGACGACGGTCGATTAAGCTTTACTGCCGATTTGAGCGCCGCGGGCATCAATGGTCTTAGCCGCTTTACGCTGTGGATGGCCGATGACGGCATTCAAGGTCGTATGGTCGATGCCAAGAGTCGCACCACAAATGTTGCTGGTATTGCGATAGCGCAAACTGCAGCGGTTGATAATGCCACTCAAGATGACCATCAAGCGCCCAAGGATAAAGCCAACACAAGCCTAGTAAGTCACCTCACCTTCCCTAACGTTGCTTATGGACTGAGCGAAGCACCTAAGGTCGAGAAGCTGCACATCAAAAATGCCACCCTGTGGACCTCGGATAAGCAAGGCATTCTCGAACATGCAGATCTCTTGATGGCCAATGGCCGCATCGAAAAAATTGGCCAGCAACTCAGTACGCCTTCTGGTTATCAAGTCCTCGATGCAACAGGTAAACATCTTACTGCGGGCATTATTGATGAACACTCGCATATCGCCATTAATGGTGGCACTAACGAAGGCACGGATGCTGTGACCTCTGAAGTACGCATTGGCGATATTATTAATCCCGAGGATATTTCAATCTATCGGGCCTTAGCGGGTGGCGTCACCAGCGCACAATTACTCCACGGCAGCGCCAATCCTATTGGCGGCCAATCGCAACTGATCAAAATGAAATGGGGTGAGCCAGCCGAACAACTCAAATTTGCTAACGCGCCCGCCAGTATCAAGTTTGCTTTAGGTGAAAACGTCAAACAGAGTAATTGGGGCGAGAAATTTGTGCAGCGCTTCCCGCAAACGCGTATGGGAGTCAAAGCCTTATTTGAAGAGACCTTCGATGCCGCCATCGCCTATGAGAATGCGTTAAAAGCCTATGATGATCTGCGCTCCAGCGATAAGAAAAAAACCGTCGCACCGCGCCCAAGTTATCGCCTGCAGGCTGTGGCCGAAGTAATAAATCAGCAACGTGATGTGCACATTCACTCCTATGTGCAGTCAGAAATCCTGATGTTTATCCGCTTAGCTGAGGCTTATCACTTTAAAGTGCAAACCTTTACACATGTGCTCGAAGGTTACAAAGTGGCGAGTGAACTGGCCGCCCATGGCGCTGGCGCATCGACCTTTGCCGATTGGTGGGCCTATAAGTTTGAGGTGTACGACGCAATTCCACAAAACGCGTGTTTGATGCAAAACAAAGGCGTGACCACCAGCATAAACTCAGACGACTATGAAATGCAGCGCAGACTCAACCAAGAAGCGGCTAAGTCTATGATGTATTGCAATATGTCGAAGGAAGATGCTTGGAACATGGTCACTATTAATCCGGCCAAGCAATTAAGAGTCGATGAATTGGTGGGTTCACTCACCTCAGGGAAAATGGCCGATATCGTGCTGTGGAACGCAGAGCCTCTGTCGATTTACGCCAAAGTGACACAGGCATGGGTTGAAGGAAAACGCTACTTTGACCGCGATCAAGACCAAATTGCCCAGCAAGCGGTCGTCAACGAGCGCGCCGCACTTATCCAAAAAATTCTCAGCAGTGATGATCAAGCCAAAGCGGGTGAAAAAGTCACGCCACTTAACGAGCCACAGTGGCACTGCGACACCCACTATCAAGCATGGGGCCACACTCATGAGGGAGCCAAATAATGCAACATTCATCTAAACCCGTTTTGTTTGCGGCGCTACTGGGCGCGATTTGCACCACGCTGGCCCCAGCGATGGCAAGCGATATCGTGCCAACACCTAAACAAAGTCGCAGCGTACTGATTAAAAACGCCACAGTGCACACAGTCAGTCAAGGCGTGCTCAGCAACACTGATGTCTTGATTGAAAATGGCAAAATCACGGCCGTTGGGCCTCAACTCACCAGCCAAGCCAACAGTGCAACCGCAGAAACCAGTGACACTCAAGTCGTCGATGCTAGCGGTAAACACTTGTATCCGGGCTTAATTGCCCTCGATACCAGCTTGGGCTTAGTTGAAATTGAAATGAGCCGCCCCACGGTCGATAACGCCGAGGTGGGTTATATCAATCCGCAGATCAGCACAGCCACAGCTTACAATGCGGATTCGGAGCTGATCCCGACCATACGGTTCAACGGCATTACCCACGCGCAAATCGTCCCGAGCGGCGATGGTATTGCTGGCCAATCGGTACTAGTGGATCTCGATGCGTGGACGATTGAGGATGCACTGACACCCAGTGCAGGACAGTTCCATGTCTACTGGCCGCAAATTAAACGCATGCCAGAAGATGAAAAAAAGAAAGCCAAAGCCATCGAGAAAAATCAGCAAGCAATCGACCAGCTCAATATCGCCTTTGAGGATGGTTATCGCTATTTCTTAAGTGATAAGGCCAGCGGTAAAGACAACAAGGATGAAGATCCACAGTCTGCAACCAACAACCTGCGCTGGCAGGCCATGTTGCCGCTATACCAAGGTAAAGCGACACTGTTTGCCCATGCCGACAGTGTTGGTCAAATTGAGCAAGTGATTGCCCTGACAAAAAAATACCAATTCAAATTGGTAATTGTCGGCGGATACGATGCATGGCGTTTGGCCTCAAGCCTGAGGGAGGTTAAGGCGGGGGTCATTTATCCTCATACCTTGAGTCTGCCTAAGCGTAAAGATGAACCCGTGGACTTGCCCTTTAAAATCCCCTCCTTGCTCGCCAATGCCGGAATTCCCTTCGCCCTCGGGTTCTCATCGGACTGGAACAGCCGTAACTTACCCTATGCAGCAGGTTATAGCGCCGCCTATGGTTTAACGCCTGAGCAAGCGCTTAAGTCCATCACCTTAGATGCCGCAAAACTGTTAGGTGTCGAGGATTTAGGGGCGATTGCCGTGGGATACCAAGGCAGTGTTGTATTGTCCGAGGGAGACATTCTCGACCCTATGACCAATAAGATTGAGGCTATCTGGATTGAAGGACGGCAGATAGATCTGAATAATCGCCATCAGCAGCTTTATCAAAAGTACCTTAAGCGGTAGAATTTACTCAGATAATAATATCGCATCGGCGCAGCCTACCAGGGCTGCGCAGTTTTCTCCTCAATCTCAGGTCAAACCATGAAAATTATCCTCTCAAGTGCATTAGTGCTACTGCTCAGTGCCTGTGCAAGCGACTACAGTTTTAACAGTAATTTGGACGGTGAGGCGATTAATGACTATTTCAAGGCATCCGATGTCACCCTCTATGAAGGCGATACCTTGCCAAAAGGTCATTATGAATTAAAAGGTTTGGTCCAAGGGGAATCCTGTCAGGCCGATGTCAACAGCGTACCTGCGTCATTAGCCGATGCCAGAACCGAAGCCCGCCGTAACGCCGCAGATAAAGGTGCTAACGGCATTATCATCAAACAATGTGTGATGTTAGATGAAGCCGCGCAAGGTTGTATCAGCCGCGCCCTGTGCGTAGGCCAAGCAGTTAAAACGGCTACCGCAGAGTAAATCCCACGCGAGCAACACACTGCTCGCGATTCGATGATCTGAGATTGCCCGTATCAACCGCTTAATGGCTGATGTTCCATGAGCAAGGATTCATGGCTAACGCTGCATAATTAGCGCTCAAAGATGAGCCTTAATGATGAGCCTTAATGATGAGCCTTAATGATGAGCTTAGAATGATGAACTTAGGCGGTTATGATACTTACCCTTTTAGGTAATTTTTTGCATGACATTTACCAACCAAATTGTCGCAGTAGCGACCTGCCGCACCCCCTATAAACAAAAGTTTGGCATTCCAAGACAACCCGGACTCGTTGAGGCTCGCGGCTATGTCGAACTCGAACCCCATGTCAATCATATCGATGCGGTGCGTGGCATAGAGCAATATTCCCATCTCTGGTTGCTATTTTGCTTCCATGAAAATCTTGCCCAAGGTTGGAAAACCACAGTGCGGCCGCCGCGATTAGGCGGCAATGAAAAACTCGGCGTATTCGCCACTCGCTCCACTTTTCGCCCCAATGGCATTGGTCAGTCTGTGGTAAAACTGCACGGCGTAGTGCAGCGCAAGGGCAAAGTTTGCCTCGAAATTTCCGGTATGGATCTGGTCGATGGCACGCCCATTATCGATATTAAGCCTTACATTCCTTTCTCGGATTCGATTACCGATGCAGTCGGCGGCATTGCTCAAGACGCCCCAAAACTGATTTCAGTGGTGTATTCCGATAATGCCAAGGCACAGATTGAACGTTACGCCCAGCTGGAAACCTACACAGATTTAGCCGTGCTTATCCGCGGAGTCTTGGGTCAAGATCCACGCCCCGCCTATAAAAAAGCCAAAGAAGATCCTAAGTTATACCAAGTCGCCCTCTATGATTTAGATGTATTTTGGCAAATGGCAGTCGATGATAATGACCAAGAATATATCTTGGTACTGGAACTCAAACCGGGGAAATGTGGCTAAATGTCTATGCCTAGCTCAGAACCAGCATCTTTGCCTGATTATCAAAGCCAGCATAAAAAGCGGCTCTCTTGGATGCCGTGGCTGTATTTCTCTTTAAAAGAGAAACATTTAGTCTGGGCAAAACCTTGGCAGGATGATATTCAAGCAAGACTTTGTTCCCTCGAAACGGTCAACATCGGCGAGCATTGTTTTATCGCCCCCGAAGCGCAATTATTTGCCGAACCCAATCGCGATATCCGCATGGGTAATCGCTGCATGATCGCCGCCGACTGTTTTTTACACGGGCCCATCACGCTAGGGGATGAAGTGGCGATTAATCATGGTTGCTCCTTCGATGGCGGCAGAGTCGGTATTCAAATTGGCAGCCAGACCCGCATCGCCAATAATGTCACTATTTATGCCTTCAACCATGGCATGGCGCCAGATACGCCCATCTATCAACAAGCTGCCAACTCCAAAGGCATTGTTATTGGCAAAGATGTGTGGATTGGCGCTCAGGTCGGCATAGTCGATGGTGTGACCATTGGCGATCACGCTGTGGTGGGTATGGGTAGCATAGTGACGAAAGATGTGCCCGACTGGGCGATAGTGGCTGGCAACCCTGCCAAAGTGATTGGCGATAGGCGCGATAAAAGCTAAATCGGCTGGTACAAATCGCCGATAAAATCGCTTTCCTTTGCCTCAGTAATCTTCTCAAAAATGCTATTTGTCTCCCAGCTAGTTGAATTTAACCTAAATACGTAGGTGACATCATCAAAGCAGGTGATAAAATGGCGACCATTCAACTCAAATTTGGACATCGGTAATGCGCGTCAGCAAGTACCTGCTATCAACACAGAAAGAAACTCCTGCCAACGCAGAAGTCATTAGTCATCAATTAATGTTACGTGCGGGCATGATCCGTCGTAATGCGTCGGGCCTTTATAGCTATCTCCCCACGGGCTTACGCGTACTGCGTAAAGTCGAAGCCATTGTTCGTGAAGAAATGAACAAAGCCGGTGCAATTGAAATTCTAATGCCTATGGTGCAACCGGCAGACTTGTGGGTAGAAACAGGTCGTTGGGAAAAGTTTGGTCCCGAGCTGCTGCGCTTTAAAGATCGCCACAATCGCGACTTCGTACTGGGCCCAACCCACGAAGAAGTGATCACCGATCTCATTCGTAAAGAAGTCAGCTCATACAAGCAGTTACCGCTAAACCTTTACCAAATCCAAACCAAATTCCGTGACGAAGTTCGCCCACGTTTTGGCATGATGCGCTCACGCGAATTCTTGATGAAAGACGCCTACTCTTTCCACCTTGACGTCGATACCATGAATGAAACCTATGAGGCCATGTACAACGCCTATAGCAACATTCTAACGCGCATGGGCTTAGCCTTCCGTCCAGTATTAGCTGACACAGGTTCTATCGGTGGCAGCATGTCACACGAATTCCACGTGCTAGCGCAAAGCGGTGAAGATTTAATTGCTTACTCAACGGGTAGCGATTACGCGGCTAACATCGAGAAAGCTGAATCACCAGTGCCTACTGAGCCTCGCGGCGCAGCCACTGAAGAATTGCGTTTAGTCGATACCCCAAATGCGAAGACCATTGCGGAATTAGTTGAGCAGTTTGGTTTGGATATCACTAAAACAGTCAAAACCTTGATCGTAGTCGGTGCAACCGAAGCCGCTCCGCTAGTGGCGTTAATCGTTCGTGGCGACCATGAACTCAACGAAGTCAAAGCCGACAAGTTAGATTTAGTCGCATCACCATTGGAAATGGCGCCAGAAGCCCTAATACGTGACGCCATTGGCGCAGGTCCAGGTTCACTTGGCCCTATCGGTCTTAAAATCCCTATCGTTATCGATCACAGCGTTAGCGTCATGAGCGATTTTGCCGCCGGTGCTAACGTTGATGACCAACACTATTTTGGTATCAACTGGGAACGCGATCTGCCGACAGCGCAAGTTGCCGACATCCGTAACGTAGTCGAAGGCGAGCCAACACCTGATGGTTCAGGCACTTATGCTATGGCACGCGGTATCGAAGTGGGCCATATTTTCCAACTGGGCACTAACTATTCTAAATCGATGAACGCGACTGTACTTGACGAAAATGGCAAGTCACAGGTGCTACTGATGGGTTGTTACGGTGTCGGCGTGAGCCGTATTGTGGCAGCAGCCATCGAACAAAACTTCGATGACCGTGGCATCATTTGGCCAGAAGCGATTGCACCATTTAGCGTGGGCATTCTGCCAATGAACATGCACAAATCGCACCGCGTCACCGATATCGCCGAGCAGTTATACAAAGACTTAAACGAAGCGGGTATCGAAGTGTTATTGGATGATCGTAAAGAGCGTCCAGGCGTGATGTTCGCCGATATGGAACTGATTGGTATCCCACATACAGTGGTGATTGGCGATCGCAATATCGATGCTGGCGTATTTGAATATAAAAACCGCCGCACAGGTGAAAAACAAGATATTCCATTCGATCAACTGCTCGACTTCCTGAAAAACGCAGTCAAAGGCTAAGCCTCAACGCGAAATCTAGAAAAGTTTAACGATCAAAACGAAACGCACTTAAGCCCAGCTTAAGTGCGTTTTTTATTGGCTTGTTATTGGACTTTTATTGACCCATTGACTCGCGACATTACTTTTTTATCTGTGGCTGTTTATCTTTATATTTTTGGCACTGTACTTTTGGCAAGGTACTTTGCGCTAACAAATATTGACTCGGAGCAACACCCATTAACTGTCTGAACATATACCCAAAGGCTGAACCCGAGGCATAACCTAAGGATAACGCTGTGGTGAGCACAGATTCACCTCGGCTGAGCATTTGAATCGCCACCTGCAATCTAAGCCTTTGCAGCCATTGGCTATAAGTCAGCCCTGTTTGCTGTTTAAATAATCTCGCTAACGTGCGAGCCAAGGCGCCGACCTCCCGCTGCCAATCCACTAAAGTGCGCTGTTCGCTCGGATCCGCAAGCAAAGCCTCGGTAATGCGCAGTAATTTTTTATCCCTTGGATAAGGTAAATCCAAGGCGACCTTAGGCGCGAGCACCATAAAGTCACGGATCACCATCAAGAGGCGCATAACGCTATCCTTAAAATCGGGATCAATCAGCCCAGCCTCACTCTTCATCAAGGCATTAGCCTCTTGCAGTAGCAACTGCAAAACAGGCTTCACACTCAGACAAGTGCAGTCGGGTGGAAACCCGCCTATCTGGGTGTCATCCAAATACAGACTGCTCAATTGCACCTGACTTAGCGCGATAACCTCATGTTCGACAAAGGGCGGCACCCACACCGCTTGTTCAGGTGGCACTATGTAACGCCCCGCAGGCGTAATCACACTCAACACGCCTTGGCTGGCATAAATGACCTGCCCCCAAGAATGACTATGGCGCTGCACATGTTCAAACGGCTTGAGCGCTCGCTTAAGCAACTTGATGGAGGCACTTAGCCCTACGGCGGCTAAACGTGATGGCGCCACCTGAGTATGCTGAGTGATATGCTGCTGGGATAAATGCGTGTCGCTGGCTTGATTCAAGGTGTTATCGCCCAAGGTGATTTTTATATCGAAGCTTCTTTTCGTATTAGCGTGCCTCTCAATTTGACAACGCTAATTTAGCAACGTCTTTTATTTTAAGAAATGTCTTTTTATCTAGACATTAAGTCAATCTATCGAGCGAATACCAAAGCTGCAAGCGCTAACATGCCTTCTCAGATTTAACAGATTGGAGATGACATGAGCATCCACATGAATCAAAACCGCGTCACGCCCGTGACCTTACAGAAAATGAAAGGTAAACCCCCCATAGTTGCCCTCACCGCCTATGAAAAGCCGATGGCAGAACTTATCGATCCCCATGTGGATATGATTATCGTCGGCGACTCCGTCGGTATGGTGGTTTATGGGCAAGACTCTACACTAGGGGTTACCTTAGAAATGATGATTAATCATGGTCTTGCTGTCACTCGCGGCGCAGCACATGCCTGCGTGATTATCGATATGCCCTTTGGGAGTTATCAAGAATCGCCTCAGCAAGCCTTTAGACATGCCAGCCAAGTATTAATACGTACTGGCGCGCAGGCGGTAAAACTCGAAGGGGGCGCAGAGATGCTCGACACCACTCGCTTTTTAACCCAGCGAGGCATCCCTGTGATGCCACACATAGGATTGATGCCACAACACGTCAATCAATTAGGTGGATTTAAAACCCAAGCAAGGGATGCTGCCGCCATCGAAGCCCTCGTTCGTTTAGCGAAAGACTTTGAGCAGGCTGGCGCTTTTAGCATACTGATTGAAGGCACATCCGAGCTCGCGGCGCGCACAGTAACGGCAGAAGTCTCAATCCCCGTAATCGGCATTGGCGCCTCACCCGCCTGCGATGGCCAAGTGCTCGTGACTGAGGATATTTTAGGCTTATTTTCTGACTACACGCCTAAATTTGCCAAACGCTATATCGACCTAAGCCCCTTAATCACTCACGCCTGCGCCGAATACGCCAGAGAAGTGAGAACCGCTGAGTTTCCAACAGCAGAGCATTGTTTTGGCCTCAGCCAAACGACCAAGGTTACAGCGGATTAATTGTCTAAAACGAAATATTGCAGCAATCGAATAAACTATAAATCGAAATTTACAACTAATTGAGTCTATCGACTTGCTTTTTATAGGGGGGCGTTGCTTTAATAAAACTATTAAAACAATAAATTGAGTCTGAAGATTGCCTACATCAACTGCATTAGTCTTAGGTGGCGGCGGCGCAAGAGCCGCCTATCAAGTCGGCGTGCTAAAAGCACTGGTTCAGCTTTATCCGCGTAATCATGGCATTCCCTTTAAAATCATTTGTGGCACCTCGGCAGGTGCCATTAATGGCACCTCTATAGCCACCCATGCTTCCTGTTTTCATCTTGGCGTCAAAAAGCTTGAATGGGTGTGGCGCCATTTTGAGACTCGCAAAGTGTATCGCGCATCCATCACAGGCGTGCTTGGCCACCTTGGTAAAATGGCTCTCAAAGGCATGCAGGACGATAAGGTTAATACCGACGCTGGCAGTCTGCTCGATAACGATCCACTCCGAAAACTGCTCAATGAATTAATCGATTTTAAACGCATCGATCGTAATATTCGCAGCGGCGCACTCACCGCACTCAGCGTCGATGCCTCTTGCTACAACAACTCACGCTCAGTAAGTTTTTTCCAAGCTTCACGGGATATCGAAAACTGGACCCGCGCTAGACGCAGCGGCGAACGTATGATGCTCAACACTGAGCACCTACTCGCCAGTTCGGCCATCCCTATGGTGTTTCCCTCGATTAAACTCAACCAAGCCTATTATGGCGATGGCTCGGTCCACCAGCTGGCACCGCTCTCAAGTCCTATCCATTTAGGCGCCGAAAAACTCTTAGTCATTAACTTAGAGAGTCCACATAAGCATTTCCCAATGGAACTGGAATATCACCCGAAAACGGCATCCATAGCGGGCCATCTGCTCGATACTATCTTTTCCGACACTTTAAACAGCGACCTTGAACGACTCGAAAGGATCAATAACACCTTAAGCCTGATCCCCGAGTCAAGCCGTAACAAACTGGCCTTGCATCCTATTAAAACCTTAGTCATCAAACCCAGCGAAGACCTCAGCAAAATTGCCGCCCGCTTCTACGATGACATGCCATGGGCAGTAAAAACCTTACTCGGTTTTATTGGTATAGATAGACAATCAGATTCTAGTATCGTGTCCTACCTATTATTTGAAAAAACCTACACCAGCGCGTTGATCGACCTAGGCTACAAAGATGCCATGGAGCAAATCGACGAACTTAAAGCCTTTTTTGGTTTAGACCAAAATCCATCATCTTAAGAACATAACTGAAATTCCCAATGGGTATTTGGTACCTTAACATTCTAAAATCATGCTAAGTCACCCTAAGTAATACCCGGCGCTCTACTCTATTGGTGACTTGATCCCATGGGGCGATGAGCGTAAATACTGTGGCGGCGCTTTAACAGTTGCACCTAATGTTGCAGCGGCATGCCAAGGCCAATGGGGGTCATAGAGCATAGTGCGAGCAAGCGCGATAGCATCGGCCTGCCCTTGTGCCAAAATCGTTTCCGCTTTATTAGCGTCTGTAATTAATCCCACGGCAATCACAGGTGTGTTTACCTCACCTTTAATGGCTTCGGCAAAAGGCACTTGAAAGTGCTCAGCGACAGGGATTTGTTGCAGCGGACTTAACCCGCCAGTACTCACATGAATAAAATCGCAACCTCTGCTCTCTAATGCTTTTGCCAACACTAGGCTTTGGGCTAAATCCCAACCACCCTCGACCCAATCGGTTGCCGAAATCCGCACACCGAGTGCCATTTTAGGCGATATCACAGCCTTAATGGCATCAAACACGGCCAACAACAAGCTCAGTCGATTCTCTAAACTGCCACAATATTTATCGGTACGTTGATTCGATAACGGAGATAAAAATTGGTGTAACAAATAACCGTGGGCAGCATGAATTTCAATCGCATCAAGCCCTAATCGTTCGGCTCTTTGCGCCGAACTGACAAATGCCAAGATAAGCTCATCAATTTCATCAAATGTCATCGCACTCGGTAATGCAGTGCCTTCATTAAAGGCCTGCGCGGAAGGCGCTATCGTCTGCCAACCGTTATGTTCGTCGGGTGCAATAGCGCCACCACCTTCCCAAGGTTTTCGAGTTGATGCTTTACGCCCCGCATGGGCAAGCTGTATCGCCATCGGCATATTTGAGTATTTACGGATAGACTTGAGGGTTTTATCTAAGGCGGCTTCCGTTTTGTCATCCCATAGGCCTAAATCTGCATAGGAAATTCGGCCATTGGGCAGAACGGCGGTAGCCTCTAAAATGAGCATTCCCGCGCCCGATAACGCCATGCTCCCTAAATGAATCGTATGCCAATCGGTTGCTTGGCCGTTTTCAGCCGAATACTGACACATGGGCGCGATAATAATGCGGTTCGCTAACTCAAGTTGACCTAAGGTTAAAGGCGAAAATAATAAACTCATTGTCATTCCTTTTAATACAAACCGTGATTGGCTTTATGATGGTGAACTGGCGATGCTATCTCGCGTGGATAAAATCGGTGCAGTAATTAATGGCCAATCAATGGCAAACTCAGCACTGTTCCAAGCGACAACGCTTTCATCTTCAGGATCATAGTATTGGGTACATTGATAAATAACCTCAGCATAATCACTGAGAACATAAAAACCGTGAGCAAAGCCCGGTGGGATCCACATTTGCAGATGATTCTCTGCAGATAGCACTCGCCCAACCCATTTCCCATAGGTGGCCGAGTCGGGCCTTATATCGACGGCCACATCAAAAATGCTCCCTGCACAGACCCGCACTAACTTACCCTGCGGTTTACGCCGTTGAAAATGCAAGCCTCGCAGGACATTACGTTGCGAACGGCTGTGATTCTCCTGCACGAACACACATGACTCGAATCCCCGCTGTGCAAAGCAGGCATCAAAATAGGATTGCCTAAACGTCTCCATAAAGAAACCGCGTTCATCCCCAAAGACTTGCGGTTCAAACACTAGCACTTCGGCTAACTCAGTTGTGCTACATTTCATCAAAAACCTGCTTATCGAGTAAGCCGAGCAAATACTCACCATAACCACTTTTGAGTAAAGGCTGAGCTAATTCAACTAATTGCTGCGCATTGATCCAACCGCTGCGAAATGCAGTCTCTTCTGGGCAATTGATCTTTAGACCTTGTCGTTTCTCAATGGCGGCAACAAATTGTGTCGCCTCGGCCATCGCATCCGGCGTGCCAGTATCTAACCAAGCTGTCCCCCGCCCAAGAATATCAACGCGCAATTCTCCCAAGGCTAAATAACGAGTGATAACATCGACAATCTCTAACTCGCCCCTTGCCGAAGGTAAAACCGTTTTTGCAAATGCGGCCGCGCGGCCGTCAAAAAAGTACAACCCAGGCATAGCGTAACGAGAGCGTGGATGTTGAGGTTTTTCTTCAATAGAAAGCACCTTACCTGCACCATCAAACTCAACGACACCGTAAGCGTTAGGATTCGCCACATGGTAACCAAAAACGGTCGCCCCAGCTTGGGCTTGCCAAGCATATTGCAAATTTGCCGCTAAGTGCTGACCATAGAATAGATTATCCCCAAGAATAAGCGCACATGCTTCACCCGCTAAAAATGGCTCAGCAATGATGAGCGCTTGCGCCAATCCCTTCGGAGAGGCTTGCTCGGCATATTGCAGCTTAAGTCCCCAATGACTGCCATCGCCGAGTAATGCATGGAATAGCGGCAAATCGTGGGGAGTGCAAATAATCAATATATCCCGAATATCAGCCTGCATCAGGGTGACAAGTGGATAATAAATCATAGGTTTATCGTAAATGGGCAGTAATTGCTTACAGACAACCTGCGTCATAGGATAAAGACGCGAGCCAGTACCGCCCGCCAGTAAAATGCCTTTTCTCATTGAAATATTTAAGATTGATAAGCTAGGTGAAGTGTCCAGATTGTAGCATATAAAAGACGACGAGCCGGAAGAACGGATGACAGCAGATGAGTCAGTCGATTAACGAAAATAATGGCGCAATAGCCGTTTGCATTCCAAGCACTAAAAGCCATTCAGCTTCAGTAAGATGGAGAATCCTCTATTCAATAAAGACAAGTGCATTTGCTGAACCTAGCGCTCACCAATCTTCGCCCTTGCTACTGCTCAGGGATCAGCATCTCAATACGTAACCCCTGATTTGGCGCAGAGAAGAGTGAAACATTACCATTAAGCTTTTGGGTGACCAGATTATAAATAATCGACATCCCCAAACCTGTGCCACCACTTTGGCGCGCCGTGGTGAAAAAAGGCTCGAATGCTTTGGCTTTCACTTCATCGGACATGCCGATGCCATTGTCTTGATACGTCATCTTGATTCGTGATCCCTCCTTTTCAACCACAATGACAATTTGTTTATCTCCAACAAAATCATCAGGGAAAGCGTGGCGAAAACTGTTAGCGACTAAATTGGTAAAGATCTGAGCGATCGCTCCTGGGTAAGAATCAATGAAAATATTGTCATCGAGTTCAACTTTTAAGGTGATGTTTTTCTTACGCATTAAGGGCTTTAACGAACTAAAAATTTGGAAAATATAATTCTTTAAATTAAAGCGCTCACGTTCCAATATCGATTGATCTGCGGCAGTGCGTTTAAAGTTATGAACAAGTTCTGCGGCGCGGGAAAGATTACGCTCAATTAAACATAAACCGTCCTGCATTGTATTGATAAAACTGACAAACTTATCTTCATCGAGATCGTTTTTCTCGAATGACCCTTTTAGTAGCGATAACTCATCCAAACAATGGGTCACGGATGTTACCGCGATACCCAGCGGCGTATTCACCTCGTGGGCCACACCGGCGACTAAACTACCTAATGCGGCCATTTTTTCATTTTCAATTAAGTGCTTTTGGGTCGATTTTAAGGTCGATAGGGCCGTCTCGAGTTCCGTTGTTCGCAGTTGAACTTGATGCTCCAAATCGGTATTGATGAGTTTGAGCTGTTGTTGGTATTCGAGGATCTCTTTAGCACTCATGGCTCGGCCAAAGAGATCGGCCAGTGCCGAAGCAAATGCCTTTTCATCCCGCGTCCATTCCCTCGCCTCACCTTGATGCTCAGAACAAATGATCCCCACCATTTTGCCGTGGTGACGAATGGGGCTATCTAGCATAGAGGTGATCTGATTCGGTTTCAGGTAGGTTTCAACAAACTCTTTGGTGGCGGGATCGGTTTGGGCATTATTGGCGACAATAGTGCGCTCATTATCGAGTAGGCTGAAATAATGGGGAAACTGCGTGCGAGTGAGCACTAACGCTTCTTGTGGCTGTTGGTGGTCGAGTAAATAATAACAAGCGATAGTCTGATTATCCTGACCAAACAACCAAATGCCCGCCCGCGTGATCTGTAATCCCTTACAGATTGAACTCACAATAAGTTGTGATGCTTGAATGAGATCGCCCTCATCAATAACCTGAGACTTACTGACATCAAATAGGATTCGATCAAGCATTCGGGTCATAGCGGTTCGTCCGGAATATGAATATGTAGGGAGGCAAACGCATCTAACAGTTTTAAACTCGCTTCACACAATACGGGGTCAAACTGCTTACCCGATTGCGCCAAAATATACTCTCGTACCGCATCGACTGACCACGCATCTTTATAACTGCGCTTGGAAAGCAACGCATCAATCACATCGACAATCGCCATGAGTCGGCCTTCAATGGGGATTTCTTCCTTAGCAATTCCACGGGGATACCCTTGCCCATCCCAACGTTCATGGTGGGTATAAGCAATTCGGGCACCCATTTTGGCAATAATACGATTTGAGCCTGCGAGCAAGTTATAGCCTTTCTCGGCATGGGTTTGCATGATGGCCCATTCCTCGGCATCAAGCTTGCCTGGCTTATGTAAGATACTCTCTGGGATACCTATTTTACCTACATCGTGCAAAGGCGCGGCGTAACGAATCGTTTCAATAAAGTCGGCGTTCATGCCAATGGCAATCGCGAGCATTTCAGTCATGCGCGCAACCCGGCGTACATGGGCTCCGGTCTCTTTACTGCGCTGCTCAATGGCATCGCCTATGATTAAAATCAGCTCCCTTTGTGTTTGCTGTACATTTTCACGGCCCGACAAATTCTCGAAGGTTAAGCTCACATTCGCCGCAAATAGCTCAAGAATACTGACTTGAAAATCCGTTAACTTAGTGTCGTGTTGCAAATATAAAATACTGGTGACATGGCCACTTAGCTCATAAAATCCAACGTAAATATTGTCACGCACGAGCGAAGTTCTTAGCGCAATAGCCTCAATAATATACTCACGTACATCCCCTGGTAGCGTCTCAACGCTGCCACCTTCACAGTAACTGACCATATCGCCCGTGGCGGCCAGTAGGTTCATTTGGGTATCGAGGTAAAGGTCTTGATGGTAACTCGTGAGATACAGGGCTGAGCTTTCAAGATTGAGTAACTGCAGGGTCTGTTCGAGTACCGCACTGCCAAAATTATGCAATGTATGGCTTTTAAGCACAGAGGTAGAGGCGGCAATGACTTTCTCCATCCCCTTTTGGCTTTGCTCGATAATTTTAATATCGCGATAGGAACGCAGTGAAGTATAGACACAAGACTTAAGCCGAGCCGCGGTAAGTTCTGTTTTGGCTTTGTAATCATTGATATCAAAATCCCGAATCACTTGTTCTTCTGGTGCCTGTCCCGGCTGACCTGTGCGTAAAATGATGCGGGTGCTGTGATTATTTAATTCAGTACGGATTTTTTGAACCAGCTCTAATCCGGCATGGTCGGTTTCCATGACCACATCAATAAAAGCCAATGCGATATCTGTTTCGGTTTGAAGTAATGCTAAACCTTCAGCGGCGCTGTAACAGGAATAGAACTGTAATACCCGATTATCTAAGGTCAGATTTTTTAGGGCAAATCGAGTCACCTCATGGATCCCAGGCTCATCATCAATAATGGCAACTTTCCAAATGCCTTGTTTAGGCTTATGGGATGTATCCTCGATAACATCAGCACTTTTCTTAAATAACGCCACAGAACCACCGTCTACGATGAATAGTTAAGCTTTAGTATAGATTCAATCTCGAAAGTGACTAGTTTCAAAGGATAAATTATCATCTTATTGGTCACAGACTTTAGGCTAACAACTAACACTCACGCCACTTAGAACACACACAAGTACAACTTAAGTTATTGTTATAAAATAGAAATAGCCAAAGCTAGGCTAAGCCAGCCTTGGCGGGTATGATGAATGCACTTAACCCGTAATACCCCGAAATTCTATTGGAGCCACTATGAACAAATCACTATGTTGCATCGCACTTCTGGCCTTATTTACCACGGCTTGCTCTGAAGCCCCAAAAGAAGAAACAGCAGTCGATACAACCCAAGTTCAAACAGAAGCCGCCAAAACCGTCCCTGTCGGTGATACCAGTCAAAATTCGCTCGATTGGGCAGGCAGCTATGAAGGTGTGTTGCCTTGCGCCAGTTGCGAAGGTATTCAAACCCTGATCACATTACAATCTGATAATAGCTTTGTTCAAGAAACGGTTTATTTGGGCAAAGATGAGAAGATTTTAAAACTGATGGGCAAAGCAGCGTGGGATGAGAAAGGCCAAAAAATCACCTTGGAAGATGGTACACAGTATCTGGTCGGTGAAAATCAGCTGATCATGTTAGATACTGAAGGCCAAAGAATTACCGGCGATCTGGCCGCTAATTATGTGTTGAAAAAGAAACAATAGCAGAGTGTTTGTTTGAAGAGAGGCATCGCTATGCGATTATAAAATCGTGCAGTAACCCTCTAAAGATCAAATGTACTCCGCCAAATCAAGGAACAAATAGAAGGCTCAAGGATGAGCGAACGACATTGTTATTAAGCCACAGGTTAAAATACAGAGACAAAGGAATGACTTTAAATATACAAGCACAATTGATCCGCTATCAAGATTGCCCATCAACGCCATGGAAAAATGGCGGTGGGAGCACAAAACAGCTACTTATTTCCCCCATCAATGCCGAACTTACTGAATTCGATTATCGGCTCAGCATAGCAAGCATTAGCAGTAACGGATCCTTTTCATTATTTAATGGCATAGACAGACAACTGGTCATCCTAGAAGGCGATGGTGTTGAACTCAGTATCGATAGCCATGAAGGGGAAAAACAGATAAATGACCTTGGTGCAGAAGAAAGGATACAGGGAGACACAGATACAACTGAGTATAAACGACTCACGCCCATAGACAGTCCCTTCTGCTTTGCAGGTGAAACCTCAATAACAAGCCAACTATTGGGTAGTGATGTTATTGATTTCAATGTGATGACTAAACGAGGCGTATTTAAAGCACATACTCAAAGGCTTAACTTTGATAGCATATTTATAGTAGAACATGCTGCAATTACAAACAACAATAAAAGTGAACACCACAACACAGCAGACGCTCCTATAGTCGACCTACTCTGCTGCTTAGATACAATGACATGGGAGCATAATGGAAAAGTTATCAAAATCATGCCCTATGACATGCTTATCACTAAACCAGGCGAAGATATAAAGTTAGCAGCGGCAGCACCAAGTCGATTACTTAGAGTCACCATTACGGCCTGTAAACCATAAAAGCTATCCTTGCTTCTCAGATTCATCATATTTAGGAACAGTTAAATTTAGCTATAAACATAGTTGTAGAAATTGCCTCGATAATTAACTAAACAACATGTCTTAGCTTCTACTGCACTGAATAAGTAGCTTCAAATAATATGTAACCTCAAATTTCCCCATGCTCGCTAGCGGTACAAATCTGCAATATTAATCAATTTACGATTTATGATACCGAGCCACTATCGACTCGACCGTTTTTCTAAGGCCTGAATCAAAGGATTCTAATGGTTGCCAACCAAGCTCTCGCTGGATCTTGCTAGCATCAATAGCATACCGAACGTCATGCCCTGCTCTGTCAGTAACATGTTCTATCAAACTGCGAAAACCAACACCATCAGCCGCAAGTGCTTGTGCATGAGTGGGTACTAACTCCTCAAGTAAATCGCATATTTGATGTACGACTTCAAGATTACTCCGCTCATTAGTACCACCAATATTATAAGTCTCCCCCACCTTACCCTGGGTCACCACGAGAAACAACGCCCGTACATGGTCATCAACATACAACCAATCACGAACTTGTTGGCCATTACCATATACAGGTAACGGCTTGCCAGCTAATGCATTCAACACCATTAACGGGATCAATTTCTCAGGATATTGAAAAGGTCCATAATTGTTGGAGCAGTTAGTGATGACTATCGGTAAACCATAGGTACGATACCAAGCCCGAACTAGATGGTCCGCCGATGCCTTGCTCGCCGAATAAGGAGAGCTGGGAGCATAAGCTGTCGTCTCAGAAAAGAGCCCAGTATCACCAAGTGAACCATAAACCTCATCAGTAGAAATATGATGGAATCGAAACACTTTTTGCTTGTCGTCAGTCAAGCTTTGAAAGTAACTACGGCACGCCTCAAGCAATGTATAAGTACCCACTATATTGGTTTGGATAAATTCAGCAGGACCATTAATTGAGCGATCAACATGGCTTTCGGCCGCCAAATGCATCACCACATCAGGCAGATAATCCTGAAACACTTGATCTAATTTCGCCCTATCGCCAATATCTGCTTGAATAAAATGATAGCGCTCACTATTGGCAATAGATGCTAAGGACTCGAGATCACTGGC
Organism: Shewanella septentrionalis; assembly: GCF_025370265.1. NCBI lineage: Bacteria > Pseudomonadati > Pseudomonadota > Gammaproteobacteria > Alteromonadales > Shewanellaceae > Shewanella > Shewanella septentrionalis. Next base: position 77,109 of record NZ_JAMTCC010000001.1, read on the forward strand.
ATAGGTCAACTTATCGAAATTGATCACAACACACGCCGTTTGCTCAATCAGCATCCGGACCAAAGCAGAACCGATAAAGCCTGCACCACCGGTAACGAGCACTCGCATATCGCCTACCCCAAAAATAAAAAGCATTAAAATAAAAAAGCCAGAAAGTATACAACTTTCTGGCTTGAAAAAATCAGCATAATAATATTCGAAAGGACATTTAGCGCCGTTAGGCTTCACAGAGTCCTGAGTTAAGCTGCTCGAACCACATCTGCAATATATTCTGCTTGAGTCTGCGTCATTATAGTATCAGTCGATTCGACCATTACCCGAATAAGCGGCTCTGTACCCGATTTGCGCAGCAACACACGCCCTTGGTCACCTAAAATCCCTTCGGCTTTAATCACAGCTTGCTGAACGCTACTTGTCGCTAAAATGCTATCAGCATCAGCTGTGGCTAAACGTACATTAATTAACACTTGAGGCAATTTAGTCATGCCAGCTTTAATCTCAGATAAACTCTTCTGGGACTCTAATACAGCTTTAAGCACCTGTAAGGATGCAACAATGCCGTCACCCGTTGAAGCATGCTGCAAACTCAATATATGACCTGACCCCTCACCGCCGAGTTGCCAACCAGTTGCTTTAAGCTGTTCAACCACATAACGGTCGCCCACCTTTGCACGCACAAAGGGAATATCCATTTGCTTAAGCGCCAGCTCTAAACCTAGATTTGACATTAAGGTACCAACCACGCCACCCGTCATTTCACCTTTGCTGTAGGCAGCCTGGGCAAGAATAAATAAAATCTCATCACCATCAACCACATGTCCATTGTGATCGACAAATATGACACGGTCAGCATCACCATCAAGCGCAATACCTAAATCAGCTTCATGTACCATAACCGCAGTTTGCAAACTGTCTAAATACGTCGCCCCACAGTGATCATTAATATTCACGCCGTTAGGTTTATCATTGATACTAATCACTTCAGCACCAAGTTCACGGTAAACATTGGGCGCGATATGGTATGCGGCGCCATGGGCGCTATCGACGACAATCTTCAATCCCGCTAAAGACAAATGATTTGGAAGAGTGCCTTTGCAGAACTCAATATAACGACCGGCAGCATCATCAATACGGCGCACTTTGCCCAGCTTTTCAGAAGAAACACACTGCATTGCATTCTGGTTAAGCGCCTTGTCTAACAAGGCTTCGATTTCAAGTTCTTGGGCATCATTTAACTTAGTGCCAGAATTAGAAAAGAACTTAATGCCATTATCATAAAATGGATTGTGCGATGCGCTGATCACAACCCCTGCGTCAGCACGAAATGTTGAGGCCAAATACGCCACCGCGGGGGTCGGCATAGGGCCGATAAGCGCAACATTAACGCCTGCAGCAGAAAACCCTGCTTCCATTGCCGACTCAAGCATATAACCACTACTACGGGTATCTTTACCAATCAGTACTTCTTTAGTGCCACTAGACGCCAGCACAGTGCCCGCAGCCCAACCTAACTTCATCGCAAAATCAGGCGTAATAGGAAACTCACCGACCTTGCCACGCACACCGTCAGTACCAAAATACTTCCTAGACATACAGCATCCTTAAAAACAGTTATAAACGAAAAAAGCCAAATCAAATTTGATTTGGCTTTTCAAATACCACAAGAAAACTAAGAAACTAGCGGAACAACTTTATTTTGCCCATCAGCAGCGCTTAATTTTTTCTTTTGCTGCCACACTAAATCGCATATACCGTCTGTTGGGTTAAAACCTGTTGGTGCAGACAGTAAGATTTCTCGTATAGCTTCATGGTTAAACTCATGACAAGCTTTATCTAAGCGACTAAGAATAACTTCTAGCTCTTTCCAAGAAAGATAGCTTTCATTGGCAGTCATAATACGTTCATGCTCAGTACCAGTAACATCATCACCAATAAGTAATTCTTCGTATAATTTTTCACCCGGACGTAATCCACTAAACTCAATGGCAATATCACCATCAGGATTGAGTTCATCCTTCACTTCAAAACCGCTGAGACGAATCATTTTTGCCGCTAAATCAACTATTTTGACGGATTTACCCATATCAAGGACAAACACATCACCACCTTTACCCATAGCACCCGCTTGGATAACTAACTGTGAAGCCTCAGGAATAGTCATAAAGAAACGGGTAATTTCACGGTGAGTAACAGTAACAGGCCCACCATTGGCAATTTGCTTGCGAAATAGCGGTACTACAGATCCAGAAGACCCTAATACATTACCAAAGCGAACCATGCAAAAACGGGTTTGATGTGTTTCTTTAGATAACGCTTGAAGTGCCAACTCGGCCATACGCTTAGTAGTGCCCATGATATTAGTTGGTCGTACAGCTTTATCGGTCGAAATCAATACAAAAGTTTCAACCTTTGCTGCAATCGCTGCGCGAGCCGTGTATAGAGTACCGAAGATGTTATTACGCACACCTTCAACGACGTTATGTTCCACCAATGGCACATGCTTATAGGCTGCAGCGTGATACACAGTTTGGACTTTAAACGATTGCATTACAGCATGAACACGATTTTCCCGCTGTACCGAACCCATAATTGGTAAAATCTTAACATCAAGTCCTAGCTCAAAAGCTGTCGCTGAAAGTTCGCGCTCAATCGTATACAAGGCAAACTCAGATAATTCAAATAGCACTAATTTTTTAGGTGATTGTTTTAATATCTGTCGACATAACTCAGAACCAATCGAGCCACCCGCTCCCGTGACCATCACTACTTTATTGCGGATATTGGCAACCATTAAGTCACAACGGGGAGTAACTGCATCACGTCCTAGCAAATCATCAATTTCGACTTCTTTAATATCGCTATAAAGCTTATTACCACTCACCAGATCAGCCATTGCAGGTAAGGTTAAAACTTGGACAGCCAAAGGTTCAAGCTTAACTAAAATCTCTTGGCGACGAGAGCGAGAGGCACTTGGCATAGCCAATAAGACCTTGGTAGCTGCTTTTTGTGTGATGAGTTTTTTAATAATAGAAGGCGAATGAACATGCACTCCTTGGATGACAGTGCCATGCAAGGTCGCATCATCATCAACAAATGCAAAGGGATAATACTCATGGCTTTGAACAAGTGAAGTTACCAGTTGGCGACCACTCACACCTGCACCATAAATAATCACCGGCTCACCAATGCGTTTTAGGCCAGCCCCCACAAGCGAGCGCACCATAGCGCGAGTTCCACCGATAAATACCAAGGCAAAAGCTGCGTAAATAATTGGTACAGTACGGGGTAAATTCGCCTCGCTATAATAAGCAATTAACACTAACGACACTGTTGATGCGAGCACACCTACTATAATCGCAGTAAGCGCCTGCAAGCCCATATATCTAAGTACAGCGCGATATAACCCCAGCTTAGCAAACACCATGATACTCACAGGCACAACCAAAACAATGAGCAACCAGTATGTACTATTAGTTAAGACACTCACGGCATCTAACCGCACCAACAAGGCTGCCCAAAATGCGACTAAGAGAAATACCGAATCAATCGCCACACTCACTAAACGTTTATGTGACCGTTTCAAAGAAAATAAACATTGCAAAAATTCCATTTTCCGCTCCAATTTACTCAAAAACTTCATAAATTCCATAATTAACTGCACCGCCTCCATTCGCAAGAGGCTCAAACAACAAAGACCAACAATATCACAGCCCTGTTAAAAAATCTCTAACTAAGGATGCTATCTAAAATATGAGCGACAGCTTTAAAAGTATGAAAAATAATAAGATAGGGATAATCTATACAAACTAATAGCTTCATGAAAACAGCATCAATAATATTTATAGCGTAAAAAAAACACTACCAATTGAATCGCTAAACATAAAACAAAGAATCAATTACTTTGGCTTAACCGCATCTCCACTACCACTCCCCGTAGCAGTCTTAATAATGTATTTAAAATAATCTTTGATGGTTAATGACTCGATCATCTGTTTATCAGTTTCAGCCAACAGTTTAGGCGTAGACATATCAATATTTTGCACTTGCGCTAATCCTGTTATGCCAGGCAAAAAATTATAAACTCCCAAAGCATCACGTTCTGCAATCAGCTCTTCTTGGTTAAATAAATTGGGCCGTGGACCGACTAAACTCATCTCCCCCTTTAACACGTTAATTAGTTGTGGTAATTCATCAATTTTGGTCTTACGTAAAAAACCACCAAACTTAGTGATCGAAGCATTGCTCGCAAGATGGCTCGCAACCGATGCAGTATCCTTACTCATAGTGCGAAACTTAACCAGACTAAATGGCTTTTTATGTCTACCTACCCGAGTTTGGATAAAAATCGGTGAGCCTGTATCAAACAAACCAATAATAGTCACTATAACTAACAGAGGGCAAAGTAACAAGAGGCCAAAGAAAGAAGATAAAATATCTAGTATACGAATCATTTATAAATCCAGAGTTATTTAAAACAACGACGAATACCTTCGTCTAATGTAATGGGGGGCTTCCAGTTTAGTGTTTTTTTAGTGTGCTCTATATTAACAGTTAACGAACTAGAAAACCTCTCTACCAAAGCTTTCTTACCAAATATTAAGGCTACAAATTTTAAAAAAGAAACCGGTACAGGTAACAACCTAGGCTTTAAACCCAAAGCTAAAATCATTTTCTTTAAAAGGTTTGATGTAGATATGTTTTCATCATCACTCACTAAAAAAATTTGATTGGCTGCATTTGGATGTTCAATACACGTTACTATTAAATCAATTAAATTATCTAAAGCAACAAAACTACGCTCATTGTTAATAGCCCCGAGAGGTAGTGGTAGGTTTTTATTTGCTATTTTCAGTAAAGTTCCAAAGTTACCCGGAGCATTCTTCCCATATATTAATGGAGGCCTTATTATGACTACTTCAAGCCCTGTTTCTTGCGCAATTACATTCAATCCTTCTTCAGCTTCATACTTTGAAATAGAGTAGCTATCAGTTGGATTAAGTGCATCATCGACTAAAAAAGGCTTTTTGTTTGACGCCCCATTTACACCTATAGAGCTTATGAAAATAAATCTTCTAACACCTTGTTCAGCAGCTTGCCTGGCTAACTTTAAAGTAGCCAACGTATTAACTTCATAATAGGACTGCCTAGGGTAATCAATATTAACCTTATGTGCTAAAGCAGCTGCATGTATTACACACTCTATTCCATTTAATGCTAAGGAGAAATCACTGCTACCAGAAAAACTACCAAGATAATAAATGTTTTCAACATTATTTACCAACTCTCTATTTTCTCTCAAGATTAACGAAAGGGTATATTTTTGACACAAGGCTTTATATATCGCCCCACCTAAAAAACCACTATAGCCAGTTAACAATACATTCATTTATACTTAAACCATAAAACATTTACTAAATACCTGAAGCAATAATAAAGAGACTTCAGAACACTGAATTTTTCTTCATTCCTATATATATGCCAAAAAAAATGAATCACTCTATACTTATTAGAACTAACCGAATTGCCAACAACTCTATATTTGGCTAAAACGACTCCAACAGATTTACAACTACCATAAACTTTTAGTACTTTTAACCACAAAGAAAAGTCTTCATGCCCACATCTAGGGAATTTAAGTCCAAATAAAAGACTTTTATGAATTATGGCAGTTAAACAGCCAATAGAATTATTTTTCAATAGATCATTGTATGTTACTTCTCTTGGCGGTTCGTAAAGCCCATTTTTGAGACCAAATAACTGATACGATGAACAAGAGAATAAGCAATCCTCTCTCAACATAAACTCTATTTGAGTACTAAGCTTATTTGAAAACCAAAGGTCATCAGAGTCTAAAAAAGCTATATAATCACCTTTTGCATGAGACAACCCTATATTTCTAGGTTTTGAAGGTGAACCACTGTTTTCTTGTAGTGAGATTAGTTTAATACGTTCATCCATGAAATTCAAAACAAGGTCTTTAGTACAATCTGTTGAATTGTCATCTACAACTAACAATTCCCAATTAGAATAATCTTGATGCAGGATGCTTTCAATAGCAGATTTTATATAAAGACCAGCATTAAAACTAGGCATAATGATGGATACAAGTGGACTATCTTGAGTCTGAGTTTTATGAGACATTAAATTTTTCTTTTTTCAAAGACATATCATTAAACGCTTCAAATAGCTTATATTCTTGACATTCCCAAAACAGTTCAATCTCATATTTTTTGAATTTTTTTCCAAAATCGTATCTTTCTAATTTTTCAAAAATATCATCTACGCTAGATTCATCAACAAATATTATACTGCTATCTATCTCCCGATGTTTGGACATCATTGTGCCTGCAGATATGATTGGTACTGTAGAAAATAAAGAACATTCAAAGTATTTATTTGAGATGGCATAACGAGTATTGTAGTCATTAGTAGGGTAAGCAGCCCAAACTAAATCACTAACATCATATATATATTTCAGCTGATTGTTGTTATACCTGCCAAAAAAAAACACTTTATCGCAAATACACATGTCACCAACTAAATCTTGCATATATTTAAGTGAAGGACCATCACCAAAAACTAATAATCTATAACGACTTGTCTGTTTAATGAACTTAAGCAAACTCATTAAAACTTCAGGGTAACGAACAACGCCGATCCAAGACAAGTTTAGTGTATCACTATCGAAATCTAGTACTGATTGGAACCAACTTGGTGGCTCTATATTCTTGTCACATAAAGTTTTAGGAGGGTAGTTTTCAAATGTAATCGATGAATTATTTCCATCATATAACTGACCAAAAAACCTTGATGCATATATAGTTAAGTCAACTGACCTCAACATTTTACGCTCTAACCAATGGAGAAATTTTAAAATAATTTTATTTCTTGACGTAGGAAGATCTAAACAATCGTATACAATTAAAGCATCACCACGAACAATTACTTTTGCTAATAAAACTAAAAAAAGAGAGTCCCAGTGACTAGCCAAAATAACATCAGGTCGGCATTTTTTGTATACCTTTATGATATGCAGAAGAAATAAAGGTAGTATTAATAGCTTCCTTAATGGATTACCATAACCAGTATTAGTCTCTAAAATATAGCTTTCCTCAGGGTAGGTCTTTCCGCCACGTCCCCGATTCCAAGCACATACTATACAATTAAATTTGCTCTTAAATGTATTTGTAAAGCGTTCAGTCCTTGTGTTCATAGGCCAAGTTGTATCAACGACAAGTAAATTTTTCATCTAATAATTTCATCCAAAATAAAAGCTATACGGTTGGGCACCTAAAATAATTGGCAAGGTGTATAGCACATAAACAAAAGAGTAAAATACTGACATCATCCTTATATGACCAAATGAATTGAAAAACCTGAAATTATAATACTTACAAATCAGAGGTATAACTAAAACACAAGAAACAAGGTAGAAATAGCTTAATCGCCAAGCAATAATAGTAACGCTTGAAAAGGCAATCATTAAAAATACGCCTACAAAAAAAACTTTGAATATATAAGAATCAAAGCCATGGATTATCGATTTCCTGATATTATAAATCAGAAGGGTCGTCATTAAGCTTAAAATAATACGGGGATCATATAATTTCATAGGATAACCATAATCTTCAGATGATATATAAGATTTTATCAACCAAGCAATATGATCCATACCTATCAAACTAAAAACATTTGCAATAAGAAAGAATGGATTAAAAACTAGCCCGAATAAGAATGCCAGTACTATTAAAACCAAAAGGGTTCTATAAGTAAAACAAGTCAAAAAAACCAAGAACAAACAAATAGCCGAGCTGTGAAATGAAATTGCTATTAAAAATAATATAACTGAACTTAACTTCCTAGATTCATAAAAGCTAATTATAAAAAGCAATCCAAAACTAACTGCTACGGAAATCCTAGATGAATGCATATTCATAGTTAGGAAGTATGGAGTCCAAAATAACAGCGACACTATTGGGTAGTATGAATATTTATTAATTAACCATAAAACAGGAATAGCGGCTAATAAAGCCATGGAGAATATAATAAACTGCCCATCAAAACCCGTAGCATTACCAATAAACGATAATAATCTAAAGCCAAGCTCAGCATGAATTGTAGGGTCTATTACACTTTCCCAATTAACGATTTTTGAGTAAAGCCTTAGATATGCATCATAATCACCTGGACCTGTACCACCTACACGAAAAGCAGAAAACGTTAAAAGAAATAATGACAAAATAAGAAAAGTTAATTTTTCAAATTTTGTTTTATCAAAAACAGTCGAAAACAATAATACTATTATAAAAAAAATGTATGGCAGCATAAGCTAGCTATCACTTGATATATTTATACTATGCAATCAAAGAGTACTTAGTAATTTAGAGGACCACTCAGATAGAGAAAAATCAGATCTTACTTTCTGATATGCCGATAATGACATTTTTTCATACTCAGAATCAGATAGATTTAGAGCCTTCTCTAAGGCTGATTGCAAATTAAAGTCAAATGCGACAATACCATTGACACCATCAGTTATAATTTTTTCATATCCATTACCCGGAAAAATAATTGGTACTAAACCATAAGACATTGCCTCTAATAAAGCATAATTAGCTAAAATAAAATCTGCTGGCAAAACAAAAAACTTATGTTTAACCATTTCTTGAGATATATTTAAAATAAAACCATCCGCAATAACTTCATTATCTAAGTCAGCTTCTGCAAGTATATTTAGAACGCGATTTGAATAACCTTCTGCTCGGACACCATACACTTCATTAGAAATACTATTAAATCCATAAATAGATGCTAAAAATTTAAATCCATTTTTTTTAAGCGTAGAAAGTGCTTCAACAAATGTTGATACATTTCTGCTCTCGATTACAGCATTAGCATAAATAAAATCTTTAGCGATTTTATCTCTGACCTGATATGCATCCTTAACTGGTACACAATTATAAATACTGATGGTTTTATTAATTAGCTTTTTATTGATCGAACTTATGGATACTAAATGATGTAATTCTTTTGCTAAAATTAAATCAGACAAACGTAAGCTCAGCCTTGTAAAGGCTGTTTTTACTTTAATGAAAATACTCAAAAAATACGAACTTTTATTAAAGTGCGTTTTGTCTTCTTTTAATTCACCACCAATTAGCCAGAATCTTATCTTTACTCTGAGTAACTTAGCTATAACAACATAATAGAGAGATAGTATAGAATAATCATAACAATCAATATAATCTGGCTTGAAAGTATAAAGTGTATTAATAAATCTACACATTCTTTTAAATGGATGTTTACCTGCAAACACTATATCATAAGGCTCATTACATTTTGTAGGACACGAATTAAGTAAAACCTTTGGCTTAACCCCTATATTTAAATATGAATCCATCATATAACTATACTTAGAAGCAAAGAACGGAAGGCCTACTATCAATATTTTTTTCATAAAATATATTACGTTACATTAAATAATTAAAATAATAGCTTATAGTGCCGTATAAAGATGTTCAGCAATTCTTACGCATGCAGAACCATCACCATAGGGATTATGTGCTTTGCTCATCTCTTTATATGCACCTTCATTCCCTAGCAAATAATTTAGTGCTGCCGTAATTCTGTCTACATCAGTACCAACCAATCTTACTGTTCCAGCTTCTAATGCTTCTGGGCGTTCAGTAGTATCTCGCATTACCAATACAGGCTTACCTAAACTAGGCGCTTCTTCTTGAATACCACCAGAATCAGTCAAAATTATATGTGAGCGATTCATTAAGTATACAAACGGAAGATATTCTTGTGGTTCAATCAAATATACGTTGTCAACATTTTTCAAAATGCGGTTTACCGGTTCTTGAACATTAGGATTTAAGTGCACCGGATATAGTATTTGACAATCTGGATGAGCTTTAGCTGTTTTCACTAAAGCCTCGCAAATACGTTCAAAACCGCCACCAAAACTTTCACGGCGATGACCTGTAACTAAAATAAGCTTTTTATTTTCATCAAGCATTGGAAACCGGACTTTAAGTGAGTTACATAAATTAATATCGCTCTCAATTTTACTTTTAACCATTAACAAAGCATCAATAACAGTATTACCCGTTACAAAAATATTAGCAGCTGAATAATTTTCTTTTATAAGATTAACTTTAGATGTTTCAGTTGGAGCAAAGTGAAATTTAGTTAATGCGCCCGTTAATTTACGATTACCTTCTTCCGGCCACGGCGAGTAAATATTACCTGTCCGTAAGCCAGCCTCAACGTGCCCAACAGCTATTTGTTCGTAATATGCTGCTAAACTTGCAGCAAATCCAGTAGCTGTATCACCATGTACAAGCACGACATCAGGCTTAAAATCTTTTAATACAGGCGTTAACGCTAATAAAATACGGCTTGTTATTTCAGGCAATGATTGCCCTACTCTCATTATATTTAAGTCGTAATCAGGCATTATTTTAAAAAGTTCAAGTACTTGATCTAGCATCTCACGATGCTGCCCAGTAACGCATACTTTTACATCAAATCTGGCATCCTTCTTGAGAATATAGAAAAGTGGACACATTTTTATCGCTTCTGGTCGAGTACCAAATACCAATAATACTTTTTTTATTATTTCCACTAAGTAAACCTTATCCTTTTCTGATTAAAAACAATATTAATTAAACTTAACTACTTTTACTTTTGATAAACTTTGCAGGAACACCACCTACTATAGCCATACTTTGGACATTTTTAGTTACAACGCTACCCGCAGCAATAGTGGCCCCTTTGCCGATAGTTACACCTTTTAAAATAATAACTCTGGCTCCAATCCATACATCATCTTCAATTATGACTGCAGCTCTGGTCATTCCTTTATTAAAGTAAGTCTTATCAACATTACACCAATTATGATCAGCTGTAAATATCATTACATCAGGACCCATTAATACTCGGTCTCCAATAGTAACCTCATCTACGCAACTTAAGTATGCATTTAAACCAAGTCCAGATTGCTCACCAACACTCAGATTTTTCGGATTAGACACTTCAACGCCTTTCAAAACTACAGAACCTTTACCAAAAGATTTACTCCAATGTTTGAAAAAAAGCCCTCTCAACCGGCAGCTAACCCCATTAACATTTGAGCCAGGAAGCCACACGACAAATAAGGCGTAAGCTAATAACAATAATCTAAACATACTAACACTCTCTACAATACTTATAAAAAATATGAAAAAAAACCAATTTTAAAGCAAAAAATGAGTTTACTCTAAAATCAATGCACTAAAACAACTAATATTTAACACTTCCCGACTTACTATATGACAACACACCAAATAAAGAGAATAAATAAAGAGAATAAATAAAATACTTGCATTCTCACTTTATTACTAGGGAGACCGACCTTTACTATTTACCTGTAAAATTATAATTTAAATGAACCATTAATTTCAACTTTAAAAAACTAACACAGTAATTAGCACCAAGTCCCAGAAGCCTTTAATTAACATCTATAAAGATCACCATAACCCCCATTAATTACAGAGCCTGTAACCAACAAGCTTGTATAATGATATACGCAGTATGGGCTTTTATAAAAATATAGGAAACTCGGTTATTAATACAAAAAACGAAAAATTGTAATTAAAGAGGCTCCAATAGTACCTAACGCAGGCATTAAAAAATAATCCGCAATTAAACTCACTATAAAAGCTAAAATTGCGATTGAAAATCATAACATTAATAAACCAATGAAGAATTCAAGCAACAGCCATAGCACTCTTAATTTAAAAACCTATTATTCAATTAAATATTTTATATTAATAAAAAAAGGATGATTATACCCGAGCTTAAAAACGCAAAAAACGCAAAAACTTTATTAACAGGAATTTCATAATTTTTTTGTGAATAAGCGGCATTTAACATCAATGCCAAAAACACCGAAAACAAGGTACTGAACGCTGCACCTAAGGCGCCATACTTAGGAATAAAAACGTAATTAAGTATGACATTAAGAACACCAACAAAAATATTTACCGCCGCTATTAGGTAGGTTTTTTTCGCAATACTTAAGCCAGGAAAAAAGAGATACATACTAGAAACTAATGCTGAACAAACTAACGGAGCAACATAACTAACTGCATCGGTATATTGGGTTCCAGCAACTATGACGACTAACCACTGCGCAGAAAAACCTAAAACGAATAAACTAAAAAGCGCTGCCAATAAATAGAAATGAAATAATTGAGCAATTTTTCGAGGTGTCTCGGCTTTTTCATAATTAGAGTATATCAAGGGCGTTAATGCTGATTGAAAACCTACCATAAGTAGAGTCACTATGCTGGCAATTTTTATCGCAACCGCATAAGAAGCAAGATGCTCAGCGCCTAGAAACTCTTTTAGCATCACTCTGTCGACAAACATTGATAATACAACACCGATACTAGAAAATATTAATGGTGCAGAAAATGTAAGCATTTCTTTGAGCGACTCAAAACAGAAAACAAACTTTACCCAAGCCTTAACCAGAGTAAATGAAACAATACTGCTTAAAGTAACCCCAAATAATTGACCCGTAATGAGGCCTAAAATGCCTAACTTAAAGTAAACGACGAATAACAACGAAAAACCAGCAACAAAAACAGCGTTAAGGGTAGATACAATGACCACTTGTTTAGATAAAAGGTTTGCCCGCATCAATGCCGTAAAATTGTACAAAACTGCATTACTAAGAAATAGAATACTGGTGACTTTAATGACATCGGCATAGAGCGCATCATCAAGTAATAAATGGGCTAATTCACTTGAATAAGTAAAACAGATCAAACATGGCCATGAATACATTAACAATGAAAACCAAAAGCCAGTTGATGCTAACTTTATCTGCTTCAGCGGGGTTTCTTTATATTCAGGAATGAAACGGTATATTGCTTGAGTCACTTCCAGCGTGACTATTACACCTAACAAAAAACCTATCGTTGTTAAATAATCGAATAAGCCATATTCATGCTTGGAAATAACTCTGGTGTAAATGGGTAATAATACAAAGCCAATACCACGAGTGAATAAATTCGCGAAGGTGTAAAGTAATGAATCCTTAAAAAATGCTTTAATCATTAACTATACCGTTTATTTTTTTTGCGCCAGCTGCGTAGGTACAATTTTCTTTCGCCCACATATAACCTGCTATTGCTTGTGGCTTCATCATATCAGGGTTATCAAAATATAATTTTAAATTATCATAAACAGACCAATATGGAGTGACTTTCCATGCCTCATTAGCTCCTTCTTCTAATGTTGGCTCTATTGTTCTATCAGCAGATGTTAACAAAACACAAGAACTTGCCATCGCTTCTAAACCAAAAACTCCCGGTACAAATGCATAGAACTCATTTAATACTATGTGGGCTGACTTAAGAGTGGTTAGCATTTGTTCATGGGGTACGTTAATCAGCTCAACGTACTTGAATTTATAACCTTCCACTTGAAGTTTTTTAATGGCTGCTCGAACGATTGGCGTACCTTTTATCAGCGGGGAGCTTGGGCCATGCAATACAACAATTTCACTTACATCATTAAATTTATTTAAGGATGAGTTAAATAAATCATCAGGAAGAAAATAAATGCAAGGGAGCGTTTTTCGTTTGATATAGGCCATTTGGTCAGTGCTAGGATTAAATATAGCATCTGCAAATTTATCTGCGACTTCGCCTAATTTTTTTCTATTATATTCATTTTCAGGTGAATTTATGCCTACATAAGAAATGGCTTGATAAGTTGTCAGCACATCTATTGAACGTTCTTGCGCAAACTTATTTAGCAATTCAAAAGAGCGAATTTCGGACCCCAAAAAGTAACACACGAGTTTTTTGTGTAGACTTTTAATGAACTCAAATTCTTGCTGTCGACCATCGACATAAGGACTCACAAAACCAATTGCCCCCAAATATAAAAACTTATCGTATTTACTTAATAAGTAACCAAACAATAATGATGAATATATCAAGTTGCCGATCTTGAAAATGCCTTTTTTGGGATACACTTCATAATCATAATTAAAATCGTAGAAACGATTAGGTGCAAAATTAACTGCCACTGAGTTGGGTAATGCACTTGATATATTTTTAAGCATAGAGGCTGTTTCAACGGCGACTACAACCCAACCATCTTGCTTATTTTTATTAAATAAGCAACAGATGAAGTAGCTTATTTTGACAAGTATCATTTGTATGACACTTGTACACATGATTAATTTTTTTTTCAAAATATTAAAACACCTACAAAAACTTGTTAAACATCTAAGTGGACATATTATTTCTTTTCTACATTATGAGGTAATGTATATTTAATGTAAAAACTCCAAGGGATTAATTTCCACTTTGCCATTAAATAGAAAAATGGTCGCATGCGTTCAAAGGTTTTTTTATAGTTTTTGAAATCAGTGTAGTGCTTTTTAGGCAAATTCATTAACTTATCAAACTCTTCATCTGAAAGGTTTAATCGTTTCTTATAGAATTCAAGTAACCCCTCTTCCATATGAGGAGGCTCTTTCATTAACGCAATAGCTTCTTCACGTGTCATTCTGCCGTCACGGCAGTAGGCAGAGTAACCTGCAATTCTAAAGTCAATTCCCCAACGTTTTGGGAAAAAATAGCTATGAAAAAAAGAGGCCGTTCTATTTTCTAAATGATGTCCACCATACCAGGTCCAGCCATAATCTTTGGTCAGCATTTCTTTAGCGGCTTCTTTGTCATACTGCAAATAATAAAGTGGTCTAACCGATTTAATTTGATTAAATAACATCCACTTTAATTGCTTAGAAAGCCAAAGGTTGGGAAAAGTTTTCATAGGTACTTTTCCAAACTTTTTATGAACGCTTTCTATATACTTTGCATCCATATAAATCCAGCCCATAGGAGCAGAGCCTTCCGTTCTAAATGAGTGCCCATCTATTTTGTACTTAATACCGTATTTCTCAGCGGCCAGATTCATTGTTGTCGCTAAGCCAATATCTGTTGGATTTTCAATTTCTTTCACCCCAGCTTTTAGGTGAGATAAAATGAGATCATCAAATTCATGGGCATCAACCACGTGGGTAAATAAATCTATACCCAATTTATCGGTCATGCAGTGAATATTTTCAGTTGCAACAGTTGAGTTCCAGGTATTATCAAAATGCACGGCGAGTAGGCGAAGTCCGTATTTTTTAGTCATCAAATCTAATAAATAAGATGAATCACAACCACCGCTGACACCAATTAGTGCATCGTACTTTTTACCTTTTCCAGCACGTTTCATCTCATCAACTAAGCGCTGTAACTCAACCTCACCTCTTTCATCATTTGGGAACTGTTCTGAAAGTTCATCAATTTGAGTGCAATAATTACATACACCTTGTGTGTTAAAAGAAATATTAGGAACTTTGGTATCATAAATACAACGAGTACAGATTTGATAAGTCATTTTTTGCCTATGGTAAAATTTTGGTTAACTCTGAAATTTTTGGGAATTTTATCAAAACTCCCATATCTTTTGCCTGAAATACAGCCATACTACCAAGTGCGACAGCAGAAGCATGTCCATTCACTACCGCATCTTTAATATCGTCTAACGAACCCGCCCCTCCAGCGGCAACAACCGGTACATTTACACATGCCGCTATTTGCTTAATGAGTTCTAGATCAAAACCTTGCCATGTACCGTCACGATGAATAGTGTTAATAACAATTTCGCCCACGCCTAATTCACATGCATAAATAGCAGCGGATACTGGCGTATGCTGTTTTTTTCGTTTAGCTGAATGAGTGTACACTTTATATTTATTTCTAAACCATGACTGGTTTATATCTAATGTCGCCACAATACTCTGCGAGCCATAAATAGCCACGGCTTGCTTAACTATTTCAGGGTCATCAAATAATAAAGAACTAACAGATATTTTTTCTATGCCCATCGCAAATAGCTTTTTAAAGTCAGCTAGCGTTTTGACACCTCCCCCATAGCATAAAGGCATAAAGCACTCTGATGTTATCTGTTTAAGCAAAGGGAAATTAATTGGGGAATTATGACTGGTACAATTAATATCAAATAAAATCAGTTCATCAACTTCTTTTTGGTTAAAAATTCTTACTGCATTGATTGGATCACCAACATAACGCTCATTTTTAAAGTTGATTGTTTTTACTAATCCGCGGCCTTTGAGTAATAAGCAAGGCATAACTCGAGTTCTAAGCAAAATATTATAGCTCCGCGAATTTTTTCATTAAAGCCATACCAAATTTATGGCTTTTTTCCGGGTGAAATTGAACACCCCAAATGTTTTCATGGTGAATGGCACAAGCAAATTCATAGCCATAATCACAAGTCATTAATACATCTAGAGGGTTATCTACAACAGCATGGTAGGAATGAACAAAATAGAAACGAGTTTCATCACCATCAAACCCCGTGAGTTCGGTACTTTTTTTAGCGTTTACAATATTCCAGCCCATATGGGGAATACGTAATTTATTCAGTTCTTGTTGTGAAGGAGAAAACTCAAATTTTTTAACTTTGCCAGATATCCAGCCAATACCCGGTAAAGAGCCTTCTTCACTGGACTCTAGCAGTAATTGCATACCCAAACAAATACCTAAAATAGGCACTTTATCGATAAGGACTTTTTTATTTAATGCTTCTAATAGTCCGCTTTCGTTGATTTTTTTAACGCCGTTATCCCAATTACCGACCCCTGGTAAAATTATTTTTTCAGCTTGTTCTACTTCTAATGACGTAGATATAATTTCACTTTGTACTCCAATATGCTTCAGCATATTCTTAACAGAGCCCAAATTTCCCATTCCACAATCAATGATAGATATCATAAATCGCCTTTAGTTTCTCTAACCTTTATAGGACAACCAAATACTGTTGAGTGTTGTTCTATATCTTTATTGACAAAAGACATGGCGCCAACAATCGCACTATCACCAATGTTGACACCTTTTTGAACAATTGTATTTGGCCCGATGTAAACGCCGTTTCCAATAATGGTATCGGCCTTTACTATAGGTTCAACACCAAGGCTAGTGGACCATGCAACAGAGTCATGCGTATAAATTTGTACGCCTGCACTGATAGAACAATAATCGCCTATAACTAACTGGCCCCCACTACCGTCTAAAATGACATTGGGGCCAATCCAAGTGTTTTTGCCTACTTTAACATTGCCTAAAACGAGGACATTATTATAACAAGATGTTCCATCACCAAAGCCAAGAAACTTTGCGGTTTCCCAGCGATCGGAAAAAAGGTCTCCGAATGAAACATGCCGATTATGGTTAGTTTTCATTTTAGAACGAAGGTATAAAGTAAGCTCTTTTAAGACGATATTAAGTTTTTGCATGTTGAGACAAGAATTGTTTTATCGTGTTAGCCACAAGCTGAACATCCACATCATCATAACAAGGAAGTGTAATAGTGTTATTTTCTAACCACTGAGCATTCGGCTGAATTGTATTATATTTATTGCTATAAAAAGTAGTTCCACTTAAGCAATAAGTGCCTAAAGTAGACTCAATATTATGCTTTGCTAAATAATCGATCAGGTCATCACGTTGTACCGTTTCTGGTACCGTGAAAATTAACGATTGAATATTATGATAAACGCCAGCAGCAATTTGTTGTCGTTTCATGCCTAATGGCTCTAAAATTTCAGCATATTGATTTGCAATCAAGTTGCGGCGCTCAGTGATACCATCAAGTTTTTGAACTTGTTTCCAGCCCATAAGCGCTTGGATTTCACTCATGCGGTAGTTATAACCAAAGTCGACAAAATCAAATACTTTGCCGCGTAAACCAGAGGCACCGTGATTGGCTTTCATGTCTAACCAAGTTGCGTATTCTGCATTATTGGTAAGAATAGCTCCGCCTTCGCCAGTAGTCAGTAATTTGCGAGGGTGAAAACTAAAACAGGTTAAATCAGCTAAATTACCAACTTTTACACCATCTATAGAGCTACCAATAGCACAAGCAGCGTCTTCAATTAATGGAATACCAAACTCTTCACAAACTGCTTTTATTTTATCTAAACCAGATGGGCTACCCAAAGCATCAACAAAAATAACCGCTTTGACTTTATCGTCTATTTTACTGCGTAAATCATCAACCGACATATTGTAGGTGTCTTTATCAACATCGATAAAAATAGGAGTTGCTTCAACATCTTCAACTACGTTTGCCGTTGCCGGAAAAGAAAAGTCAGAAATGGCAACTTTGTCACCTTTTTTAATACCAAGTACTTTAAGGCACATGGTTAATGCCGTTGTTGCAGAGGTCATAGGTACGGCATATTGACCGCCAGTATAATCTGTTAAGCTTTTGACAAACTTAGCAACATGCTGACCTTTGGTTAGCTGGCCAGATTCGAATATCTCTTCTAATTCGGTAGAAACTTCATTAAAAGAAATATAAGGTTTAATTAATTTAATTCTTTCGTTCACGTTACTATCCTATAAATTTGGCTTTATACCAATCAAGTGTATCCGCTAAACCTTTTTCAAAAGAGGTTAGATTGTATGAAATAAGCTGTTTCACTTTTGCATTACTGGCGTTATGAGAAAGTACGTCAGCTCCACGCGCTTCTTTACGAACCAACTCACCTTTATAGTCGTAATAACTAATTATTTTTGTTAATAACTCTTTCATTGAACAACTATTATCGGTAGAGATATTGACACTCTCACCGGCAGGTAGCACATCAAACAGTTTAACTACTGCATCTACAGTGTCAGAGACATAAATGAAATCTCGGCTTTGATTGCCTTCACCATGTAATTCAGGTGCTATTCCATTATGGATACGCCATGCGGTGATAGGAATAATGCCAGCGAGTAGCCCTTTGTAGTTTTGACGAGGACCATAGTTATTAAATGGACGGACAATAAATGCATCCACATCGAACATGTTCACATAGCTTTCAACAGCTAAATCTGCTGCGGCCTTGCCTGCTGCATAAGTTGTCGTTGGTGCTTTAGGATGTAGCTCATCCATAGGTTCATAAACGGCTGAGCCATAAACCTCTGAAGTAGAAAAATGACACAGAGATTTAAATTTGCCTTTTCGTTGGAGCTCTAACAGATTAATGGTGCCCGTGACATTGGTTGTAAAAGCATTGCCTGGGTTGATAAAGGAATAATTTAACGCTTTGGTTGCTAAGTTAAAAACAATATCAACATCATGAGCATCAAAAATATACTCTAGGCTGTCCTTGTACTCTATATCTTCATTGTAAAAAACAGCACCTTTAGCCACTGCATCTTCAATATTATCTTCAGAGCCTAGAAATAAATTATCTACAATAATAACTTTTTTAGCACCATCAAAGATTAAGCGGTCAACTAAATGGCTACCTATAAATCCAGCACCACCGGTGACTAGAACAACACTATCTTTAATCTTTAAACGAATACTCATACTAATGATTCCTTTTCTGCCATGCTAATATCCGCTTTTTCTAATATTTTTAATAAACGTATAGCTTGTAGCGGCCCTGATATCGATGGTTTACTTGACAAAATACATGATAAAAAATGATTGATACTATTAAACAGGGCATCTTCTTGAGGGATATAGGGTATCCATACATCTCCTTCACGAGTTTTAACTGCATAATCCTCGTATTCAACATCAGCGCCTGAAATAACACTAACGCCTTTGTCGTAAACCGTCAACTTACCAAATGTGTTCATATCATCAAACACAATCATTTTCTTTGTGCCCGCTATGATAAGTTTTCGCTCTTTAAGAGGTGAAACCCAGCTAGATTGTATATTCGATATAAAACCAGCGTATTTAAGCGTCAAGAAACACACACTTTCTTTTGGGTTATAAAATTTCTCACCGATTGCATTGATATAAAAGGGTTCTTTACCATCACAAAGATAATCAATGATTGAGAGATCATGAACCGCTAGATCCCACATAGCACTAACGTCTTTCTTTATTTGGCCCAAATTCATCCGCATAGCATCTATGTATAAAATATCACCAATTTCATCTGTGTCTATCAAGGACTTGATTTTGGTTAATACCGGATGAAAGATCATAATATGGTCGATGTGAATAATCAGATTTAAGCTATCTGCTAGTTCTTTAAGTTCAATAGCTTCTTCTGATGTCGACGTAAATGGCTTTTCGACATAAACATGCTTACCTGCTAACAACGATTCTTTCACGAGTTGAAAGTGTGCGCTAGTTTCAGCCGCTATTGCTATAGCCTGTATTTCAGGGTTAGTAAGTAACCGCTTATAATCAGTTTCATATGTTGTTTGTTCAATATAAATTGATTTTGCTTTATCAAGTCGTTGAACTTGATAATCACAGATAGCAAATAATTTAAGGTTTACATTTGCATGGATATTGCGAGCTACATTTGGCCCCCAATAGCCATAGCCTATAAGACCAATATTAATCATCTACTTTATTTCCCATCTTATCTATATAGCAATAATGAACAGCAGGATTGCCCATAACAAGACTATATGGTTCAACATCTTTAGTTACTACACTTCCAGCAGCAACCATACAATACTCGCCAAGGGTAATTCCACAGATTACTGTTGAGTTAGCCCCTAGACTGGCGCCTTGCTTTACTAAAGTCGGGATTATGCTCCACTCAGAATTGAAAGCTCTCGGGACTTTATCATTTGTAAAGGATACGTTAGGCCCGACAAACACATCATCTTCTATCGTCACACCTTGGTATACAGAAACAGAGTTTTGTATTTTACAGCGATTACCAATACTCACACCGGCATCGATATAGACATCTTTAGATATAATGCAATTATCGCCTATAGATGTATTTTCTCTAATTTGGGTATTAATCCACACTTTAGTGCCAGCGCCAATCTTTGCACCAGCACTCACATGTGCTGATTGATCAATATAAGTATCATTAGCCATTACATTGTCTCGATTAATTTGCAAATTTTATCAATATCTTCTGCTTGAAGATATGGATGCATAGGTAAACTGAATACACGTTTTGCCACGTTTGAAGTGACTTCAAACGCGTAAGGCGCATACTCTAATGAACTAAATACTTTTTGCTCGTGCAAAGGAATGGGGTAATAGATGGCAGTAGGAACGTCATTATTTTTTAAATGTTCCATAATTTGCGTACGATGTTCGTCATCTTTTGCCATTAAAGTATATTGAGCCCAAGCACTAGTGTATCCATTTGGGGTACTTGGAGTGGTTATGCCGGCTATTTTAGACAGCTTACTTGTGTATAATTCTGCGACTTTTTGACGTAGTTTTATTTCAGTATCAAGCACTTCAAGTTTAGGTAAAAGTACCGCAGCTTGAATGGTATCCAAACGTCCAGTTAACCCTATGCGAATATTTTCATATTTATGCAACCCCTGCCCATGGACGCGAATAGAGGTTAATATTGCTGCAATTTCATCGCTATTAGTAAATATTGCACCGCCATCACCATAACAACCGAGTGGTTTAGCTGGGAAGAACGAAGTACAACCAATATCAGCAAGATTACTCGCCATTGCGCCATCGACAGAGCCACCAAATGCTTGTGCAGCATCTTCAATAACAATTAAACCATATTTATTAGCAATTTTATTTATCGCTGCAGCATCGGCTGGCAAACCAAATAAATCAACGGTCATAATTGCTTTAATATCTTTTATATCATTGCAAATATTGGAATGAATCGTTACCTGATTACTTGCGATAGCCTCAAGCGTTTCTTCAAGTAGACGTGGTGATAAATTGAAAGTATCAATATCGATATCAACAAATAAAGGTTTAGCTCCAACAAGCTTAATCGCTTCGGCGGTTGCAATAAAAGTGAAAGGTGTTGTAACAACAACATCCCCTTCTCCTATACCATGAGCCATCAAAGCCATAATCAATGCATCAGAACCTGAAGAGCATGATATACAATGTTTGGCATTGGTATACTCAGCCAATTTCTGCTCTAACTCATAGACTTCAGGTCCCATAACATATTGGCCATGGTCTAATACGTTATGAATATTTTTATCTATTTTATCTTTCAACGCCGCGTACTGTGATTTCAAATCAATAAATTGCATTTTTGACACTCTTACATAAAGTTAATTTTAAACAAGAATCAGGTTGCCTTGGTTCAAAAGGTATTTTTCACCCGTATGGGTGCATGTCACTTCAGCATCGCCATTCAAAGGTAAGGCTAACTGCTCACCATACTTGCTCATCCAACCTATTTGCTTAGCAGGCACGCCAACCATAAGGGCAAAAGGTTTCACATTTTTATTAATGACAGCACCAGCACCAACAAAAGCATACTCACCAATAGTGACACCGCAAACAATCGTGCAATTGGCACCTAAAGTTGCGCCTTTCTTCACTATGGTATCGCGGTATTCATCTTTGCGTTCTAAAAGTGAACGAGGATTATATACATTAGTAAAGACCATGCTAGGGCCACAAAAAACACCTTCTTCTAAGTGAACATTATCGTAGATAGACACATTATTCTGGATTTTACATTTATCCCCAATGGTCACTTTATTGCCTACAAAAACGTTTTGCCCTAACGAAACACCCTGACCAATTACTGCACCGCCACAAACGTGTACCCAATGCCAAACCCTTGAATTTTCTCCAATTACGGCACCGTCATCAACAATTGCTGTCTCGTGTTTCATAAAATTCATCTTTGTGAGTTCCAAGATTTATTTAAATTAATTTAGACATTAATGGATGATAATGCTCTGGATTTGCAACTACAGCTTGATCACGTATGCCTTCTACTGTTTCAATAGCAGTGCGATTCTCTTCAAGCCCGTAACCTTTTCCTGCTAGCACATTCTGATAACTTTGGGTATGTAAATCGGTAAATCCACCAGAAAACTCAAGCTCTTCATCACCAATCATAATACTGCGGTATGTTTTCTTTTCGCCTTGAATAGCATTCTCAGGTAGATTATTTGCATCGATAGATAGAAACCATTTAACGCGAGCACGTTCGTACTCTAAATAACCTGCAACGGTTTGCTCATCTTTATAGTGAACTTCGTTAAACTTAATATCGCCGAATATAAAATGAAGCATATCAAAGAAGTGAACACCAACGTTGGTTGCTACACCGCCTGATTTTTCATCAACCCCTTTCCAAGACTTTAGATACCACTTACCACGTGATGTCATGTATGTTAGTTCCACATCAAATACTTCATCGACAGGGCTATTCTGTACCTTTTCACGCAATGCAATAATTGATGGATGAAGACGTAATTGAAGAATACTATTTACTTTCGCACCATATTTTTCTTCATATAGCTTTAGGGTATCGATTTCTTTAGAGCTCAGAACGAGCGGTTTTTCACATATAACATCAATACCATTTTTCAACGCAAACTTCATTTGCGGTGCATGCAGGTAATTGGGTGAACAGATTGAAATATAATCGAGTTTATTGCCTTTTAACGCTTCATCTTCAACATAAGCAGCAAAATCTTCAAATTCAGTAAAAAATTCTGACTCAGGGAAGTGCATATCCATAATGCCAACAGAATCATTAACATCCATAGCAACGATTAAATCATTGCCAGTATCTTTAATCGCTTTCAAATGACGTGGAGCGATATATCCCGCAGTACCAATCAGAGCAAATCTTTTCATAACATAAATCCTTATAAACGAATATCAGCAGCATCTAGTGGGAATACATATTTAACATCGTAAACAACATGGTTTTGTTTACCTAGAGCTCTTACTTTTTCTATACCCAGTGTTTTTAGTTCACTATGATCAACAGCTAAAATGATCCCATCATAGTTGTTTTCTTTAAGCTCAGTGATTAAATCAATACCATACTCATGTTTTACTTCAGCAGGATCCGCCCAAGTATCATAAACATCTACATAAATATTAAAGCTTTTAAGTTCTTTTATAATTTCAATAACTTTAGTATTACGCACATCAGGACAATCGCCTTTAAAGGTAAATCCCATAACAAGCACTTTTGCTTCATCAATATGAATTTTTTTACTTGCCAGTTTTTTAACCATTTGAGTTGCGACATAATTGCCCATACCATCATTGATACGCCGTCCGGCTAAAATAACTTCAGGCATATAGCCCACTTCTTTAGCTTTGTGTGTAAGGTAGTATGGGTCAACACTGATACAGTGACCACCGACTAAACCAGGCTTAAATGGTAAGAAATTCCATTTTGTACCAGCCGCTTTTAACACTTCTTCAGTATCAATATCCAAACGATTAAAAATTTTAGCGAACTCATTAATAATGGCTATGTTTAAATCTCGTTGGGTATTTTCAATGACTTTTGCAGCTTCAGCGACTTTAATTGATGAAGCTTTGTGCGTACCTGCTGTAATAATTGTTCTATAAATGATATCAACAAACTCTGCAACCTCAGGTGTTGAGCCCGAAGTGATTTTAACGATCGTTGTTAAGCGATTTACTTTATCACCTGGATTAATCCGTTCTGGACTGTAACCAGCAAAAAAGTCTTTATTGAACTTCAAGCCGGAGATACGCTCAATAATAGGCAGGCAAATCTCTTCTGTTGCCCCAGGATAAACAGTTGACTCAAATACAACAGTATCATTCACAGATATAACTTGACCTAATGCTTCAGATGCCTTTTTTAATGGTGTCAAATCTGGCGCATTGTTACAATCTATGGGTGTAGGGACCGTCACGATATAAAAGTTACATTTTTTTATATCTTCCAGAGATGATGTGTACTTCAATAAGAGGGCTTCCGATAACTCTGAGCTTGTACACTCCAAAGTTGAATCTTTACCTGAAGTTAACTCTTGTACTCTAGGTTCATTAATGTCAAAACCGGTAGTGCTATATTTCTTGCCGAATTCAACGGCTAATGGTAAACCAACGTACCCTAAACCAATAATGCCTATATTTAAACTTTCAAGATTGATTTTCATTAATAGATATCTCAACTAAAATAAATAGAAAAATTGTATGCCAAAAATTATTTTTAGATCTCAACCACTTAAACTAGGCTGAGACACATTTTATCCATTTTGAGACAACGCAATTGCCGCTATCTCAAAGAAAACCTCAGTTTCACTGTTTTTTGAAAACAACCTCAATAGGCATATATAAATTCTAGAGCTTGCAAGCAGGGTAAAGCTGTGTAAGACACGAATTGGTGTTCTAGTTGGCTTTTCTTACAAAATACCTTATAAGTATTATCATTACTGCGAGAATACAGCCAAGGAGAGTACCTAATACGCAAATTAATGCTCGTTTAGGTTTTGCCTTTTCTTCAGGTGCTAATGCAGGGTCTAAAGTTTTAAATACATATTCATCTCGTACTTCAGCGAACATAATGGTTTTGGCCTGTTCTTCGACTAGCTTATAAAGAATTGTCTTAATATCGGCGACATTAGTTAGGCCAATTTGTTTATTTAAAAACTCGCTGCTGCGGTTTGCTTCTGCAACATCACGTTCCTTCATAACTTTATTAATATCTTGTATTAACCAAGTAACCCACTGCTGCGCCACTATAGGTGATATATGCTCAACTGAAATAGTAACCATTCCAGTTTCTGGCGCTTTATTAACAGCAATAATTTTGCTGAATATTTTGAATGCCTCCTGCATTGATGGCTCAGGTATAAATGGTGCTTTAACTTCACGTACCCAAGTATTGGTTTTATCGTTATAAAGTTCAGGATCATAGATTAGTTTATCTGAATTCCTATCCCACTTTTTGGCAGCAATTAAATCTGGTAGAACATTATGCTTTTTAATAAAATCACTGGTGAATTGACGGGACTTCATGACTTCGATTGCCATTTGGGTTTTATCTATACCACCTTTTCCACCTAAATTTACCCCCGCCAAGCTTGCTAAACCGCCGAATTGTGATGCTAATCCGCTTAGTCCACCGCTTTGCTCTTCAGATGCAGGAGCGAGCAATGCCTCAGACTTGTAGATATTAGGTTGCATAATGGCAAAAATAACTGAACCAATAGCAAAAACAGCAGTTATAAAAATAATTATCCATTTTCCCTGCCAAATAACAGAAAAAAGTTCACGCAAATCAATTTCGTCATTAGCTGCGGAGACATGAGGAAAAATTGCATCTGTTTTGTATTCTGAAATAGTGGACATTAACGAATTGTCTCTCTATGCAAAGTGTAGATGATTAATTACGGCTGATTAAATATTTAGGAAAAACGCTTCACAAACGTAAACCATTTAAAAGTTTGCTTATATTTAAACAAGCTTACTATCTAACTTCAGTTGTTACGTTAATAAAGCGTTTATTTATCTCGTATGAAGCATAAACCATTTAACGAATATGGATTTAAGCTTACATATTAGATATTGCAGATAATGCGACAGCGGTATTGTAGATAATCCCTGTAATTTGACTCCAGAGACTCAAACTATCTTTGTATTCTGTATCCAATGGCACGATTATAGTGTCTCCGGCTTGAAGCTGATCTTCACTGCTAAACCAACTCGAATGACTTGGAATGTATACTGAACCATTAGCTTTAATAACATAAGTTTGTCCTTCATCAGCTCGTTTACGCTCACCACCAGACATAGCCACATATTGTTCTACCGTTAAGCCATCTTTAAAGCGATGAGTAGCAGGGTTTTGCACTTCTCCAATAACAGCAAGGGTTTGCTTAGTCGATGGAACATAGAGAATATCAGCATCTTCAAGCTGAAGATTTGCTTGTTCAATACCTAATGAAATCGCCGATAAATCAACAACTAAACGTCCAACCGCTTTAATATTTTCTAAATCAGCCAACATCAATTGTGCATCGGCATAATTTACAACTGTCCCATCCTTAGACACTCCTCGCGTAGCGAGGTCTCGACGAAGTTGATCTGCTAGCTTTTTAATTTCAATTTGTTCTTGCTTACGAACTGATTCGCGCACAAATACTGCCGAAGGCAAATAGGCATATTCAGTAAATCCTCCCACTCTGGTGAGCAAGTCGTTTAAGGTTTCACCACGGCGAATGTTATAACGTCCGGGGAATTTCACTTCGCCTCTGATTTCTACTATCTTCGTTTCTTGCCAATCCGGTGTTGTCATCACTGTTAACATGTCACGGCCAGTTAACCGAACATTGGCATCATCAATACCCTGCATTGCCTGAGTTAAATCAATATTATGATGTTCAATGCTTGAACCTTTGATATCAGTAAAGGTAGTTGTGAGCTCAGCTCTTGCGGTATAGGCACCTTCTTTTAATCCACCAGCAGCGATTACAAGATCATTTACACGAGCGCCTACCGTCAGCGGGTAGACTCCAGGCTCTCGTACTTGCCCATCAATCGCAACGATTTGAATACCTGAGCCAGCTCGCCCTTGGCTATTCAATTTAACCATTACAGGGTAAAGTAATTCCTGACGCCCCATTTGATTACTGAGTTTAAGAAGATCTGTATCGTCAAAAAGATTAGCCAACATTTTATTGACTACGCCTTTTACCACTTCCGCTTCTTCAGCCTCGTCCTTATCCGCTATTACTACACCAGCAAGTTCAGAACGTTGCGTTAAGTTAGACTTATCAAGCTGGACGAATCCGGCTTTGAATAAATCAGAACCTAATAGGTTATTCGTATTTAAAGACGTAACTTTTTCAACTCGCTCTTTCACAAGCTTATTCAATTCATAACGATTCTGTATATCATCAGAGAAACTAAAAATAAGAATTTTATCACGAGCATTTAGGCTTAAATTTTGACTAGTTTCTTTTGCTACTATCGCTTTTCCTGGAGAAAATTGATGTACTTCAATATCGCCGTACTGATTTACTTCACGAATGACAATGGCGTAATCAAGATCAGCCGAAACCGCTAAGTCGCCCCAAAGTGAAGGCAATACATCACTAATTTTTTGCCCAGCAAACCATTGATATTTTCCAGGTCTAACAACGGCACCTGCGACTGTAATTGCACTTTCATACTGTTCGGTCGCACTTTTAACTCGAACAACGTCCCCCGCTTTCGCCAAAGTATTTTTGCCTTGCTCAGTCGTCAAATCCACATTAACAATTGTTTTCAATGATTTACTGTTGTAACGTTCTATGGAACTGCTTCTCGGATATGCACCCGCATTCAGCCCAGCAGCCATAGCGATAACATCAGCCATGCTTTCATTATGTTTAAGCTCGTAGATAGCAGGACGTCTTACTTCGCCAGTAACACTGACAAGACCACCAATTGAAGGGATAAATACAACATCACCAGAATGGAGTCGCAAATCACCAGAAGCATCGCCGCGCATTAGCAAATCGTAAAGATCTAAAGTACCAATAAGTTTACCGTTACGCTTTAGTTGAACGTTGCGTAAAGAACCAATCTCATTCACACCACCGGCGACAAACAGAGCCTGTGTTATTGTTGATAAACTAGAAACCGTATATGAACCTGGTTTATAGGCATCGCCAGCAACAAAAATGCGGATAGAACGCAACTCACCCATAGTAATATTAGATTCAATACCTATCATTTGTTGCTTAATTCTTTGCGACAAAGAGTCTCGAAGCTCAGAAAAACTGAGTCCCATTACAGGGATAGGACCTAACTCAGGGAACTGAATAACACCTTCTCGGTTAATAACAAGATCATATTCCTTGTTATCTTTACCATACAGCTGAACTTTGATGTTGTCCCCTGGACCAACAAGATATTCGCCTGGAACTGGAACATCTGATACTGGAGCAAAGGTCGATGGCTCACCAGCAAACATCTCATAACCGAAACGGCGTAATTGACCTTTACTGGAATCTTCAGAGAAATCTAATTCTGATTTAGCAGTTTTTTTACGGTTATCGGTACCTCGCCCATCTTCATCTCTGGCATTATTATCTCTAGCGTTAATATCTCTAGTGCCTACCACTTCAGGATTAGAAAGCTGATTTTGGGCCTGAGTCCCCGTCAGTAGACTTGGATCAATACCATACTGCTTAGCAAGCCTTGCCTGTTCAGATTTTGGTAATTGCTTAAACTGCTCAATCATTTGTGGAGATGGCGTAACGGCATGAGCCTGAACGCCCATCAATATCGTGGCAATAAGGCCTACTATGATGAATTGTTTGATTTGTTGTAACACCAGATATCTCCGATTGGTTGAAAACAAGGCGTCGCTGTGCGACTAAAAACAAAGTACGTCGTTTACACAATATTTCACTTACAGAACGCATCGATCGCTGGAAAACAAGTTCCAGAAAATCATTCCGCAGCAACAAAGCTCGTCAACTTTAACTGCGGAGCAATACGACTAAGAACCACTGGGGCATTTCAGCCTCTCGTTCGGCCACTAAACCTGCAGCTATTCACGTTTTAGACACACTACCGATCCGCGTGGCGGCCAGAGGCCTTCGGCGTTCGCTTAACGCATGAAACTATTCATTCGATGCCTTTCAGACACGCTACCGCCCATAGATTGCGGCTTCTATATTGCCCTTCGCGATGCGAAATTCTTATTTTTACATACAATTAAAGCTTTACATGTCTACGCTAAATCTATCAAAAGGCTTAAGAGCATAAGACACGCTCGCTATACCAACTCAAACTGACCAACGCTACTGCAGCACTTTGAAGCTTGGTGCACAATTAAAATAAAACCTATTATAGGTCTCATTTTCGAATTCGAGATTTTACTCTAAATATCAAGTTTCAATAGAACACTTAATACTCAAACCGAATACTGCCAAAGAACATTTTAGTCCGTTAAGTTAAAAAATAGTGAAACATCACCCCCATAATTTTAACCACTTGATTTTAAGTGGTTTTAAAGTCAGCTATACGAGCAATATCGCTAATATGAAAATTTCACAGGCTTTTAGAATGGCTAATATCTTACAAAATCATTAGAGCTATTCTTACAAATATGCTTGTATTGGACAATTAAACGCGGACTCGTTTGATGCTTTCCTCAGGTACAGTAACAGTTTTCACTTGACCCATTATGTTAAATAATATGTGACAACGCTTGTTTGGGCATTTTTCTTGAAAAATACCTTCTAGATCAACAAACGGTCCATCTGTAAAACGAATTTTTTCCCCAGTTTTTAGCTCTAATGCTTCGGCTAATACCGTTTGGGCAGGCGTTAATTCTTTCATGCGAATGGCATGGATAACTCTGTCGTCAATGGGCGTCATTTTTTCTTGACAATTAACGATTCGATTTACACCACGAGTAGAGTGGACCTGCCTAACGCTCGTCTGGCTTGGGTCAAAATTGATGAATAAATAGTTAGGAAATAATGGAACACGACTGATCTGTTTACGTCCGCGTTGAGATTTCTCTTCAGAGACCATTGGCAAATACGTCTCTAAATTTTGAAGTGCTAAGTTCTGTTGTGCTCTCGCTTCACTACGAGGCTTACAATACAAAAGGTACCATGCCTTCATACGCTAATCTCACTGCCCTATTATAAGTGACGTCCGTTCACGGGCCGCAATCATAGCAAAGATGCTTAAGTCGATGGAAGTAGTTTTTCGCCTATTCCAGCCTCTCGCTCGGTATACATACAATGCCCATATACATTAGTGAAAGCACATCTAAAAACACGGCAACACTATATTGCTGATAATGTCACCACTTAGCTTACCAAAATTGACTTTGGTTGCTTTTAAGGGGTATATAAGGTGGGATTTTAGCGAAAATACTCATTTTACAGCTAAAACCATTACTTTTATTATAAGAACGTAACAATAACCCATACGTAACTAGCGGTTATTCAACAATTAATGAATGCATTTGTGTTAATTGATTGCTGATTAAACCTGCAGGCGATATTGGGACGAGTAACAACCATTTTTCTGTGGTGACATCATCCTGTTTCAGGGGCCCACAGGCAATCACGAGCTTAAGGTGGAAGACTTCATGAGCGTAGCAAAACCACAAGGAACGATGCTTGGGCATCCTAAGGGATTGTTCCTGCTGTTTACAACAGAACTTTGGGAACGTTTTAGTTATTATGCAATGCGCGCCATTTTGGTACTTTATCTAGTCGATAAAGTGCAGAGTGATGGCGGGCATGGTCTAGGTTGGACTCAAGCAGAAGCATTATCGCTTTATGGTACCTTCACAGGGTTAGTCTACTTAACGCCACTTATCGGCGGCTGGTTAGCCGATAACGTACTGGGTCAACGTAAAGCCATTTATTTTGGTGGCGCTTTAATGGCTGCGGGTCAATTCTTACTTGCCGCGCCGCACAGTTGGATCCCAGGTTTAGAAACAACTGTATTCTATATTGGTTTGGGTACTCTCATTCTGGGTAACGGTTTATTCAAGCCAAACATCTCCACTATGGTGGGGGATCTATACGAAGAAGGCGACCACCGTCGTGATGGCGCATTTACAATTTTCTACATGGGCATCAACTTAGGTGCTGCACTTTCAGGCTTTATTGTGGCCTGGGCTTATACTAGCTTCGGACACGCTACTATCGTTGACGGACAAGAAGTGTTTGTTAACAACTGGCAAGCAGGTTTCTTCTGTGCCGGTGTTGGTATGATTTTCTCTTTAATCATCCAATTTTTGTTCGCACAGAAGTATTTAGGCGATATCGGCAGAGTGCCAGCCGCTAAGCTTGAAAAGCAAAAAGCGGAAGAGAAAGGTGAAGTACGTAAAGAACCTCTGACCAAAGTTGAACGTGACCGTATTAAAGTCATCATGGTAATGGGTTTGTTCACAATTATCTTCTGGGCTGGTTTCGAACAAGCTGGCGGTTTAATGAACTTGTTCACTAACGAGTTCACCGATCGCATGGTCGGTAGCTTTGAAGTCCCAACCACTTGGTTCCAATCATTAAACGCTATTTTTATCGTATTATTTGCACCTGTAATTGCTTCTATCTGGATCCGCTTAGGTAAAAATGAACCTAACTCTCCAGTGAAATTTGCGCTTGGTCTGTTCTTACTCGCGATCGGTTTCCTATTCATGATAGGTGCTGTAATGCAAATGGGTGGCGATGCATCGGTTAAATCGAGCATGTGGTGGTTAGTGGGCGCTTATTTCTTCCACACTATGGGTGAACTTTGCCTATCGCCCATCGGCTTATCTATGGTGACTAAGTTAGCACCTCTGCGCATTGCTTCTTTGATGATGGGCGCTTGGTTCCTATTCGTCGCTGCCGCCAACAAGATTGGCGGTGTGGTTGGCTCATTCATCGGCCATGGCGGTGAAAAGGAAGAGCAACTGGCGAATGCAATGGCGATCTTCTCTGGCATTGCCATTACAGCGGCACTTTCAGGCATTATTCTGTATTTTATGGCTGATAAATTAGTGGACTGGATGCATGGCGCTGAAAGCAAGCACCAGACTGAAGCAGAAGTATTAGAAAGTGAAATTGCTGTAACTGCTGAACATGAAGCAATAAAACGCTAATTAGCTATTCGACTGTAAAAACAAAAACGCCTTACTAGCATTAGTAAGGCGTTTTTTTTATGTCGAATTTGGACTGAATACTGATTTCATTTAAGACAAACTAGAGGCTCAACTGTAGGAAGCCACCTTCGGGGATTGTGGCATCGTAAACCAACCCCTTAAATTTATTATCAAGCAAAGCCTGTTTATGTTCAGGCTCACTGGTCGCAATACATAACTGCTCTTGCGGTAAAATACTGCGGAACTGAATGCTCGGCTTACCCCAATCTAATACGCCCAGCGGTAGGCTCTCTGAAAGCGCTAGCGGGCTTAATCCCTCGTCATTACGCAGATAACAACGCAGTCCCTTCCCAGCCTGTGCGATAGCAGCACGGTACTTAGTTAGCTCAATGGAGACATAAATCATATCCGCTTTGATATCGAGTCCCGATTTAACTAGACGCTCATTCAAATAGCTCATCATATTAAATGGTTCAATAATGCTTTGGCTTTGGCCATTTCGAAAATCTTTAAGCTTCTGATTAACAAAACTTCTCAGCAGAACACAGGCAAAAGCGGCTCGATTATCTTCGGGATATAAATGCGCCATATACATGATCAAGTGATCAGTGCCGACCATTGCTGAATCAATAAAGTAACTGCTAATATCACTGTTTTTATACAAACTGTAGTCAACTTTGGCGGCAGGGTAACTGATGTTTGAAGCGGGGAATAATTGTTGCTGCACTTGCTTGGCCGCGGCAACACTTTGCTCGAGTAAAGCGAGGTTATCACTTAACTCTTGATGGGATAGGGCTTCAAAATCCGCGGCTTGGGTATCATCAATGTAGGAATTATGCAGGCTTTGCTTAATGGCTTGTTCGATGATGAATAAATCGGATACTGGCTTAACGAGATAATCACTGGCGCCAATCCTTAGGGCTTCAACAACGTCAGCCATGACATTATTACCTGAGATCACAACTGAAGGAACTAGTGGCGCTAACCTTGTCATTTCCTTAAGCATATCGAGCCCACCAAGCTTAGGCATGCTTAAGTCTGCAAGAACAACATCAAAGTGCTGCGATTTGAAAAATGATAATCCTTCTTCACCGTCACAGGCTTGTGTAACTTGCGCGCCTCTACTATCAAGAAAGCTTGCAACAATCTGCCTAAACACAGGATCATCTTCAACTAAAAGAACCGCAACACCATTTAACGCCATAAAAGTTCCTGAATAGAATTCATCGCATTGCCATTACTCAAGTGAACATACCGATAACGTTATTCGATAAGGCGAACACTTGCATACTAAAGACAAATGCTGTCAAGTACGGCCTATTGGTTACTCTAGCTCCTGCATATACTGTTCGAGTAACTCATCATCATCTTGTTTTTGAGGAACATTACCATCATAGACTTTATAGTCCATGTGTTGTAAATACGCATCTTTGACAAAGGCATAGGGATCGAGTGCATTATCAACGAGTCGCTCTTGATCGATCGCAGATGCTCTGGAGTGAAGATTTTTAAGTCCCCATTTAACAATGGTTTGCCACATTGTTAGCTCAGACAAGGGAAAGTATAGACCATCAACCCAATCAGACGCGAGTTCTCGCACGACATAAGGACCCGCAAACGGTGCCATGAAATAAGGTCCATTGGGTACGCCATAATAACCAAGCACTTCGTTAAACTCATCTTGCTTACGGCTCAAGCCCATCATATCTGCGACGTCAATGACACCTAATAGACCAACAGTTGTGTTAATCGTAAAGCGTCCACCCGCATTCGCCGCCCAGCCCCACTTTCCCTGCAGCACGTTGTTTACTAAGCTGCTCGGTTCTTCTAAATTCTGTACAAAATTATTGATGCCCGTTTTAGCAGGCATAGGAACGTAATCGTTGTAACCATGGGCAACAGGACGATATAAATATCTATCTAAAAAGAGATAGTTAAAATCCCACATCGCACGGTTAAACCCTTCGAACGGGTCGCGGGGATCATCATAGGTGATTTGTACCTTAGCAGGTGCTTCCTGCGGAATGGTATCTGATCCGGGCACTTCAGCCGCTTGCACTTTAGGCAACAGCATTAGCCCCAAAGATAACCCCATCCATTTTAACTTCATATCGCTCTCTTAATATAAATGTACAGCTTAGGCATCAAGTTTTCGCTAAAGTGACAATACAAAAATGACGATATAAAGATAATTCGTCTTAGTGGCATACTATCCAGTATGACAGTTCCGTTGTCACAAGGCGCATAAGCATACTTGGCAAAAAAAATTGGTCAATTGTTAATTTTACAAAACGAATGTATCGCCGAATAAACTATATAAGGTCTAGAAATGGAGTCGATTCCACTTGTTAGCAGTCAAAACCCGCAGTTACATACTGCGACGACCCAAGCTGATGCTCTCAATGCTTCTCCGCGCCCTATTCCAGCTCAGGTGCAAACCTCGCCTGAAGGAGATAGTATTATTCTAAACGGTACAGAATATAATTTAAAGCTTGTTAACGCTCAGCAGCGGCAAATATTATTGACAGCTAATACTTTTCTAGTCACGCCTAATACGCAAAACACGCCACCAACAACCACAGCGACTCAAAATCCCATCAGCCAACTGCTTGCTCTAGCCACGCCTATTGCGCTAAAAGTTCCAGAGGCTGTTATCAATTTGGCGCAACAAAATGGCATATCTCAGGCGCAGCTTTCGGCTCTTGCGGCTCGAACTCAAGGCTACCCGTTACCGAACGTCACTATTATTAACAAAGCGTTTCAATTTGCTAATGGCACTGTTGTAGCACAAGATTCTGGACCTCAGCTGAATCAAGGAGAATTCTTAGCAAAAATAACCTTTCAGCAAGGGCGTCCTATTTTATTACTCACCCCAATACAGAGCAAACTCGAAATCGTTATTGGGGCGCCAGTAAATGAAACTCAGGTTCCCACAAATAAATTGTCTTCTGACATAGTGATCGCCAAAGTTGAACCGGTTCAGATCATCGCTTCCTTTTTAAAAAAACTTGAAGCTATCGTTTCTTTACCTGAACCAACAAAACAAGACATCATACCCAAAACTGAGGTCACGCAACTTCAAGGTAAAGCAAATACGCCACAGGCTACTAATTCAGCCAGTTCTCCCAATACTTTCAATGTGCAAGCCATAACGTCAATGCCAAAAGGTTTAGAAAAAAGTCCTTTAGTCAGTACTCTAAACTCAGACAATATAAATCGGATTGTGAGTCAACCCTCGCCATCCACAATCAGTACAGAAACAAATAGTAAAAATACCTTGCCTCATGGCATTGGTGATTCATTAAGTAAAGCACCTCAAGAAACGCTTGGGGCCTATACTGCAGATGTAAACAAGCTAAAGGATATTTTGGGTTCCAGTGGCCTTAAAAATGAACTAAAAGCTAGTGACGTTAAAACTGACAGCCCTATGAAGGTGGCTGATGTTTTGCAAAAAGCGTTTAATAAAGCGGGGGCACTTCCTATTGAGTTGTCTCGTTCTAACAACAGCTCAAATTTAGCATCAGAGTTGTTAAAGCACTTACCGCATATAGGATTACCGCCACTCAGTCAGTTAAATGATTTAGATGAGCTCAAGGCCAATATCCTCGGGCTAACGAGTCTTAACCTTGCCACACCTCTGTCAAATCAAGCCTCAATGTTCATGAATGCCAGTGCGATTACCTCACTATTTCAACTACTACTAGGCTTTAAGGCTAATAATAGTTCGAATTCAATGAGTAAGAAATTGGCCGATTATCTTGAACAACTGCAAGCCAAAGTCGGCTTTTCCACTAAACAACTTGGCCAACTAAGCAAAGCTGGCGGTCTTGATAGCATGGGGCAATTGGCCTCAAACTTACATTTGTACCAACAGGCAAGCAATGAGAATGCGGGCAATTTAGTCTGGTTCTTTGCACTGCCCTATGGCATTAATCAACGCCACGAGCAATTGGAAGGTAAATTTGAGCAAGAAGTTGATTCAGATGATCCAGAGAAAAAAGCGGGATGGCGTTTACAGCTCAAGTTTAATTTAGCACAAGGTCCACTGCTGATTGCAGCTCAGCAGCACAATCAACAGTTAGATATCCAGTTTAAAGGCAATAGCCAAATGCTACTCAATAAGGTCAATAACTTTTTAACGCCCTTAAGCCAAAAACTGTCGCAGATAGGGTTCACACCAGGCGAGCTCACGACACAAATAGCGCAAGTACCAGCAACCTTATTACCTGGTGATCATTTCCTCGTCAAGACGAAGGCTTAGCTAGGGTAGGATACTAAATTTTTGAATACTTTAGGAATAACCCAATGAGCGAAGAGAGAGAACCTAAACAAGCTGTCGCGCTGAGCTATGATGGTCATAACGCGCCTAAAATTGTGGCAACAGGTGAAGGGCTTATCGCAGAAGAGATTATTGCTTTAGCCAAGGCTAACGGCGTTTATATCCATCAAGATCCCCATCTAAGCCATTTTTTACAGTTGCTTGAACTAGGGGATGAAATACCTAAGGAGCTTTATCTGCTTATCGCCGAACTGATCGCATTTGTGTATATGCTCGACGGTAAGTTTCCCGAGCAATGGAATAATATGCATCAAAAAATTGTTGAGAAGGCATAAAATAAAAAAGCTAATTTTGGAAAATTAGCTTTAAGAGTTAAACATAGTTTAAATATCAATCACTTACAATTACACTCAATCATTTGCGATGAAGTCGGATCAATAACTCGGCTTCCGCTTTGGGTAATTCGCATTCTTTAATCAACTCATCCACACCAGCACCAAGCGCCACCATTTTCATGGCTCGAGTATAAAGTTTAGCCTGTGGGTCCTGTTGAGTCGTCTCTTCTATCCGTTCTGACTGCTGAAGTAGGCGTTTTTCTAACTCAATCACACGCCGACCGACTCCGATAGTGCCACTGCGTAACTCTTGTAACTCACGCTTAAACGACTCTCGCTGACGATCACCTTCTTTGACCAAAACGGTTAAGGCTTCGACCTTGCTTCTTAGTTTGCTCAATTGTTTTTGTAAAAAGAGTACTAATCCTAAGCATGCGATGACATAGACTAACGCTGCGATCAAAAATTCATCGCCCATTAAAAATCCTTATACTCACTCATAGCCATAAACTAGTAGGCATTCCAACTGAGTTATCTATTCCAAAGTGCTGCACTTAAATGACTTAATATAATTAGCCATTGTTCAAGCCGCGATAAAATACTTTGCCTATCCGTAAATTGTAAAGTATTAGCATCATCGATTTATTCGCAAATACACAAAATAGCTGAATGAATTGATATCATTCAGCTTTATCTCGCTAATTGATTAAATCTGAGTCAGTTCGGCCCATTCTTCATCGGATAATAACTTGTCAAGATCGACTAAGATCAGTAACTCATTATCGCGATTACTCACACCTTGAATAAATTTAGCACTCTCTTCAGTCCCAACATTAGGCGCATTGTCGATTTCAGAGCGGCGTAGATAAACCACTTCTGCAACACTATCCACTAAGATGCCAATGACTTGCTTTTCAGCTTCAATGATAACGATTCGAGTTGAGTCATCAACTTCGGCAGACTGCAATCCAAAACGTGAGCGAGTATCAATAACTGTGACAACGTTACCACGTAAGTTAATGATGCCTAATACGTAATAAGGTGCACCGGGCACGGGGGCGATTTCAGTGTAACGCAATACTTCCTGCACTTGCATTACGTTGATACCGTAAGTTTCATGGTCTAACTTAAAGGTAACCCATTGTAATACTGCATCATCTTTACTTGCAGCGACTGCTGCTACATTTCTTGTATCTTTCATGTTTACCTCAACCAATTGAGTCCTGACAACCTAAACCCGCATTAAGCATTTCAACTAAGGCTTGTACGTGCAAAATGCCACACATCTGCTCTTTCACTACACCCGCTAACCAAGGGCGCTTACCCGCTTGACTACGCCAGTTGACTTGCGATTTATTAATTTTTACCGCATTGACCAAGGACTCACAAGTTAATCCCCAGTTACTGCCTTC
Source organism: Shewanella septentrionalis (assembly GCF_025370265.1). Taxonomy (NCBI): domain Bacteria; kingdom Pseudomonadati; phylum Pseudomonadota; class Gammaproteobacteria; order Alteromonadales; family Shewanellaceae; genus Shewanella; species Shewanella septentrionalis. The sequence goes on from NZ_JAMTCC010000001.1 coordinate 115,539, forward strand.
TAGTAGTACAAGATATTGATAATTTACCGATTGCGCCAGTTTATCTGAATATTTTTCTGGCATAACCCACGCACAAGTGTCGACAATATTTAATTGCTCTTCCCTATGCGTTTGTACACCGAGAAACCATGCGGGTCTACCAAAGATATGGTTTATCCGCTCAATTTTAACTATTCCGCCTAAACTGACCAAAGGCACAGCCAATGTCAGCCCTGCTACTTTAAAGAATAGTACCTGAAACTCATCATCGAGCACTTCTTGCAAATCTTTTGTCACACTAGGAGGCGTAATACCGACTTGTGTTTCTGGCTCAACGACTTCTTCAGCAATTATTTCATCATTAACTGGCTCTTCAACAACAGGCTGTGCTTGTGGTACTTCCACCACAGGTTGAACATCAACAGCAGGCGTAACTTCGACAAAAGATGGTATCGGTTCTACTGTTTTAGCCTTAAGTACAGGCGCCAGCAATTTTTCTAGCGCTTGCTTATCCACTTGAGAAGCAATCTTACTTACAGGTGCAACAAACTCATGTTGTCTTGGCGTGGCTTTTGGTTGTAGCTGTACCGTTGGCGTTATCGCCCTCTCATGAGCTTGTGATCCAGCCGTACAACCATTTTCAGCCAAGATGGCTGCATCAAGTAATGCTGCCTCCGTTTGATTAGTGGCAACATTTTGATTTGAGTCAGCTTTTACTATGCTTTGAGGAGAAACTGCCTGACTTGGAGCGTCGTCTTCCTGCAGCAATAATGCGAAAAAATCAAAAACAGTTTCATCAACCGATTTTGACATGGCCAAACTCCCCAACTAATAAAAAATCTAATAATCTTTCATAGGCTTTTACGCCACGACATCCACTCGCATAATGCGATGCAGGTAAATGTGCCAAACTGGCATCTCTAAACTTAGTATCGACTGGAATAACGTCCTTCCATAGGGTTTCAGTGTATTCTGTGCCCAGCACTTGCAAAGCAGCGGGTGATGCCTTAGTACGTTTATCGTACATGGTTGGCACGACAGTATAGCTGTAACGCGTCTTTTTAGATCGCCCCATCAACTCCATCGTTTTTATCATCCGCTCTAGCCCTTTAATGGCAAGAAACTCTGTCTGCACGGGAATAATAATATGCTGACTTGCCGCAAGGGCATTGACCATTAAAACACCAAGTACGGGTGGGCAATCAACGATAGCCACATCATATTCATCAGCAACTAGCGCTAATAAATTACGTAAAACTAGCCCCATCCCCTCTTGATGACCCAAGGCTCTGTCTAATGTTGCCAATGCCATAGTAGCCGGCAACAAGTCGAGACCATCGACTAAGGTTGGTACTACATGGGATAAAACGAGTTCTTTAGAGAGGCTTTTATGGGCCAGAAACACATCAAATAAAGAGCCAGGAACCTCTTCAGAATCAATGCCTAAATAATAACCTAGCGAAGCGTGTGGATCGGTGTCAATCATAAGCACACGCTTGCCACGCTTAGCTAAGGTTCCCGCTAAACTCGCAACCGTCGTGGTTTTGCCTACACCACCTTTTTGATTCGCTATGGTCCAGACTTTCAAGAAGTGACCCCCACATAAATTGATTCAATGCTAATAAATGAGAATATTTAACACGCATTCCAAAGGTTATTGCTCTTCTCTCGTCGTAACTCGGATACCACCATTGGGTAAACTAATCACTTTAACTCCATCGGCATTTTCAGAAATCACCACTGGCAGCATCTGTGTATTTTTCGGTTCAATTGACTGATTAGGTTCAATAGGCGAAGTCGCAGTCTCGACATCCTTTTTTGGCGTCTGGAGCAGCGTAGGAACTAAAGGTTGCTGATTAGCGTTATCCTTCGTCGTATCCACCCCAGAATTCTGCTTATTCAGCAAAGGCGGAACACTAATCTGGGTAGAGTCAGGACCAATTGTCACAGCCTTTTGTTCACCAGGAGTAGCCAATTGCAACATAGCTTTAGTTTGATCAGGATGAGACGCTAACCAAGCAGCAATTGCTTCAGCTTGTTCGTCAGGGACCATTAACAGTACCTGAGTCGATTCCAAACGTTTTATCTCTTCTCTCAACAAACTATTTTTATGCCGATAATCGAGACTCAAGGCGCCAAGACACAAAATAGCAATCGCCATCAGCAAAATGATGAGCACACTATTCGTGCTCATCGGATGCAAACTCTTAGACACGAACAGACTCTTTTAAAATGCATTCAGCCATGTTGTCTAACGCAATCGACTGAGTGGCAATACCAGCACTAGCGACAGCCTGCGGCATGCCATAAACCACACAACTGGCTTCATCCTGCGCCCAAATGGTCGCACCGACTGCTTTCAACATCCGGGCACCTTCTCTGCCATCCGCGCCCATACCAGTTAGCACAACGGCAAGCACGTCACCGCTAAAGGCTTTGGATGCAGAAGCAAAGGTGATATCAACGCAAGGCTTGTAGTTCATGTCCGCACTGCCAGCGATGACTTTTAATCGACCACTACCTCCAGTACGTTCAACCATCATTTGCATACCGCCAGGCGCTAAATATGCACAACCCGGTTTAAGAAGATCGCCATTAGCGGCCTCTTTTACTTCAATCTTACATAAGCCATTCAAACGACTTGCAAATGCTGGCGTAAAAGCTGCGGGCATATGCTGGATTAATAAAATCGGATGCGGATAGTTTGCCGGGAATTGAGTAAGAATTTTTTGCAAAGCAACTGGACCACCAGTAGATGTGCCGATCAGCAGTATTTTATACTGCTTACCACTTGCACGAATCGACGCTGCTGTTGAGGTCCTCACAGGAGCAGTGGCAGGTGTATGCGACGCTATACTCGTTGTCCCTAAAACGCTACTTGTTGGGCGCACGCTAGGTGTTGAAGCTACGACAGGACGTGCAATAGGGCGAAACATTCTGCGGCGTCCCAATGCCTTAACTCTCTGCTGCAACAATAAAATAGCATCATCTTTATTGGTAGCAATGTCTTCAAAACGTTTAGGTAGAAAATCTAACGCACCAGCATCTAAAGCGTCTAACGTCGCTTTAGCGCCATCATGGGTTAAAGAAGAAAACATCAAGATCGGAGTCGGACATTTAGCCATGATTTCACGGACGGCAGTAATACCATCCATCACGGGCATCTCAATATCCATAGTGATAACTTGAGGATTAAGCTCAGCAGCCATCTTCACCGCTTCGGCCCCATTTGAGGCCGTCGCGATAACTTCCAGTTCAGGATCTTGATTGACTATTTCACTAACACGTCGTCTGAAAAAACTTGAGTCATCAACGACTAATACTTTAATGGCCATTCCATTCCTTAGCTTGGAAACTAATTCTTACTTTTCGCATAATGCTTTAACAATCCTGGGACATCTAAAATCAGTGCGATACCACCATCCGATGTAATCGTCGCGCCAGCCATCCCAGGAGTGCCATGTAACATAGCGCCAAGGGGTTTAATCACTACCTCTTCTTGACCTATTAAGGCATCCACAACAAAACCAATTTGCATCATACCTAATTGCACAATCACTACATGACCATGCTTTTTATCGCCATGTCTAAAGGTCGTTTTATTTCTATGTAGCCAGTGCTCCAAATAAAACAGAGGTACTGCCTTGTTACGCACTATGACAGTGAGTTGCCCATCGACAATATTGGTCTTAGTGAGATCGAGATGGAATATCTCATTCACACTAGACAAAGGTAATGCAAACACTTGTTTAGCGACATCAACCATTAAGGTCGGCATAATTGCTAAGGTTAACGGTACTTTAATCTCAAGTATCGTGCCCTTACCTTTCATAGAATCAATATGCACTGTGCCGTTAAGTTGGGTGATACGGGTTTTTACCACGTCCATCCCAACGCCACGACCAGAAATATCTGAAATTTCGACCTTAGTTGAAAAACCTGGCGCAAAAATTAAATTATAAGCTTCGCTGTCAGTCATCCGCGAAGCTGAATCTTCATCAAGTACACCACGTGTTATCGCGATTTTTTTCAGTTTTTCAGGGTCCATACCTGCGCCATCGTCTTCGATTTTCAGCAGTATATGGTCACCTTCCTGACTTGCAGATAAGGTAATTGTACCCGTTCTCGGCTTGCCACTGGCTTCACGCTCATTTGGCATTTCAATACCGTGATCCACCGAGTTACGCACTAAGTGGACGAGTGGATCGGCAAGCGCTTCAACTAAGTTTTTATCTAGGTCAGTTTCTTCACCGACCATAATCAAATCAATTTCTTTATTGAGTGTACGCGCAAGATCACGGACTACCCGAGGGAAACGACCAAACACTTTTTTGATCGGTTGCATACGGGTTTTCATCACAGCGCCCTGTAAATCAGCTGTTACGAGATCTAAATTCGCGAGGGCTTTAGACATTTCCTCATCATCACGACTGATGCCTAAGCTCACTAATCGATTACGCACTAATACTAACTCACCGACCATATTCATGATTTGGTCGAGTCGTGCAGTATCAACACGAACCGTGGTTTCACCTTGAGGCACATTTGCTGAACTTGCTTTAGCAGGCGCTTTCTCTACAACCGCGATGTCTACTTTCGGTTTTGCGGCAACAACGGGGGCTGGTGCTGCAACTTTCGCAGGCTCAGGAGTCACTGCGGCTTTAGGTGCAGCTGCCACAGCTGGCGACGCTTTTACGTCAGCTTTCGCAGGTGCTCCGCCTTTACCATGGAGTTCATCAAGTAATCTTTCAAACTCATCATCAGTAATTTCATCGGCATCGACTATAGGTTGAGGCGTAGGTGCGGCGACAACCTTTGGTTTGGCCGGCACTTCTGCCTCGACTTTAAACTTGCCAGAACCGTGAAGTTCATCAAGCAATGCTTCAAACTCGTCATCAGTGATATCATCGCCCGATGCAGGAGACGCTTTAACCCGTGCCGCAGGCTTAGCGACAACAGGTTCAGAGACTACGGCGGTAGCCGCCGCAGGACCTTTTCCTGAGCCATGAAGCGCATCTAATAAAGCTTCAAATTCAGCGTCGTTGATATCATCAATACTTGAAGATGAGCTATGACTTATCTCTATAGAGATGTCTTGTGGGACGGGAGTTTCAACAATGGTTTCAATGACAGGCTCAGGTTCGACAATTTCGACCACCTCTGCAGACGCAACTTCAGATGGCAATGGCGCACCTGAACTCAGCATTTTAAGCCTAGCCAACAAACCCGAATCGGCAGGATCTTGCTGCTCGCCCTGCTGCGTTTGAGCAAACATGGTATTAATTGCATCAACAGCCTGCAAAATAATATCCATCAGCTCTGCATTGACGCTACGTTTGCCTGTCCGTAATAAATCGAAGGTATTTTCAGCCTCATGACACACATCGACCATGGGAGTTAAGCTAAGAAAGCCTGCGCCACCTTTAACGGTGTGGAACCCTCTAAAAATGGCGTTTAGCAAGTTAGTGTCATCAGGATTATTTTCAAGCGCAACGAGTTGCTCTTGCAGAAGCTCTAAAATTTCACCGGCTTCGATTAAAAAGTCCTGGAGTATCTCTTCATCTACATCAAAGGCCATCAAATTGACTCCCAGTTAGAAACCCAGACTCGATAGAAGATCATCCACTTCGTCTTGACCTGTTACTACATCTTGACGAAGCTCGGCATTCATTATCGGCCCTTCCGCTTCAATATTATTTTTCTGAGCAATCTGAGTTTCAATCATAGGTTGCTCACCAAATACCGTCAGCATAGAAACCAGATTGCTTTCAACTTCCATAACCAGATCAATAACACGACGTATCATTTGTCCTGTTAAGTCTTGAAAATCTTGCGCCATCAATATTTGATTTAACAATTCACGCAGTCGAGTCGAGTCATTTGAACTACGGGACATAAGATCTTGGACATCGTGGCAAAGAACCTTAAACTCGCTGAGTTCTATTTCTCGGCGCATTAATTTGTCCCAAGATGGCATGACTTTTTGAATATTTACCGTTACGGCATTGGCCAAAGGTAAACATTCTTCTACCGCATCCATGGTTTTATTTGCCGCTTGTTCAGTCATGTCAATAACGTAATTTAAACGTTGTTTGGCATCGGGAATTTCTGTATTGGCTAATTCAGCTAGACGATTATCAACTTGAAAATCCATTAAAGCGCTATGAAGTTGCCGAGTTAATTTCCCTACCTCTTCAAATAATTCTCGTTGCAGTGGAGCAGCAAGCTCCCGTAATAAATCATCTGCCTGACGTTGCTCACCGACACTTAATAATTCAACCAAGTGCTGAGCTTGTTCGAGCGTGATGAGCCCTGATGTTTGTGACTTCATAGCTCATCCTTGCTCAAGCGAGTCGTTCGAATATTTTATCTAGCTTCTCTTTCAGCGTTGCAGCGGTAAAAGGCTTAACCACATATCCATTCACTCCCGCTTGAGCGGCAGCGATAATCTGTTCACGTTTTGCTTCAGCTGTCACCATTAATACGGGTAAATGCTTTAGCGAATCATCTGCGCGAATTGCTTTTAACAGATCGATGCCTTGCATACCGGGCATATTCCAATCTGTAACAACAAAATCAAAATCCCCCTTTTGCAACATCGGCAGGGCTGTTGAGCCATCGTCTGCTTCTTGGGTATTATTAAACCCCAAGTCTCGCAACAAGTTCTTGATGATACGCCTCATTGTCGAAAAATCGTCAACAATGAGAATCTTCATATTCTTGTCCAAGGTTTCCTCCGGTGAGCTGACATTCTGTGCTCGATTAATAATTATACTTATGTCCAGTGCTTGAGTTTAGCTTTCAATCGCAACATTGCCTGACTTAATATCTGGCTAACACGCGATTCACTGACCTCAAGAATGGCGCCAATCTCTTTTAAATTCAATGCTTCATCGTAGTACAGGGATAACACTAATGCATCTCTTTCAGGCAATAATTTAATTGCCTCAACCAGCGCAGAATGAAATTGGTTCTCAGCTAATGCTTCAAATGAGTCATCATCGGACCGATCACTCACTGTAAGTATATCCTGAGATACGCCTAAGTCTTCTATCCCTATGATTTTTCCGACAGAAACATCGTTAAGAATATGATGGTACTCATCGAGCGTCATATCAAGTTTTTCTGCAATTTCTGTGTCGCGTGCATCACGACCCAGTTCTTGCTCTAACTCATCAATAGCATGTGCAACCTTGCGGTTATTACGATGAACGGAACGAGGCACCCAATCGCCGCGGCGAATTTCATCTAACATGGCCCCACGTATGCGTATGCCGGCGAAGGTTTCAAATTTCGCACCCTTGCCACCATCAAACTTGGATGATGCTTCTAATAACCCCATCATCCCAGCTTGGAGTAAATCATCTAACTGCACGGAGGCAGGTAGTCTGGCGAGTAAATGATGCGCAATTCTTTTAACCAACGGAGCATACTGTTCAACGATCGACGATTTATTGTCTAAACAAGTATACGCAGCGGCTTTATTCACTCGTTTTTTCCTCTTGAAAATCTGGTCGTTGTACTAAACGCTCAACGAAAAACTCCAAATGCCCACCAGGTTGCTGCGGTACAGGCCAGCTTAGAATTTTATTTGCCAACCCTTGATACGCAATCGCTGCTGGTGATTTAGGATACGCTTCAACCACCAATTTTTGTTTACGAACAGATTTACGTAAGTTTTCGTCAAATGGGATTGTTGCAACCAATTCAAGGGCGACATCCAAAAATCTGTCGGTCACTTTACTGAGTTTAGCAAATAATTCCATACCTTCTCGTAAACTACGCACCATATTGGCAACTATTTTAAAACGGAACACGCCATGCTCACGGCTGAGGATTTTTATCAGGGCATAGGCATCGGTAATTGATGTGGGTTCATCACAAACAACGACCAGCACATCCTGCGATGCACGTGAGAAACTGAGCACCATATCTGAAATCCCAGCAGCAGTATCTACGACTAGAATATCAAACTGAGTCCGCATCTCACTAAATGCGCGAATTAACCCGGCATGTTGCGCTGGACTTAATTCCACCATCCCTTGTGTTCCTGAAGTGGCTGGTACTATGCCAATCCCTTTAGGGCCACGAACGATAATATCGTCAAGCTCTGCATCACCGGAGAGGACATGGGAGAGGTTACGCTCGGCACGAATACCCAGCATGACATCGACGTTTGCTAAGCCAAGGTCAGCATCAAGTACCAAGACACGCTTGCCTTTTTCGGCTAATGCCACAGCTGCATTAATGGAAACGCTGGTTTTACCAACGCCACCTTTACCACCTGTGACCGCGATTACTTTCACTTTTTCGTTATAGGGTTGATTCATCATACGTAAACCACTTGCTTGATCCAGGGTCATAAATCTACTCAAATGCACAGGCCATATTATCTGACCACGCTGTGTCTTGTAATGATTGTTGTTCAGTACTATCTAACGCTGCGAGTGCCTGCTGGGCTAAATCTAAGGTATCCGCAACTTTCATATCTTCAGGAACTCTTTGTCCATCAGTAACATAACTTAATGGTAATCCGTTTTGGATCAACACACTTAATGCCCCTGCTAACGACACAGATTCATCGAGTTTTGTGAGAACGACACCAGATAGGGGAATGCGTTTAAAATGATTGACTGCATCTTGCAGCACACGGCGCTGTCCTGTCGCAGACAGTACCAGATAACTGCGGATAGGTATCCTGCTATTTGCAGTTAAATTATCAAGTTGCTGGTAAAGACGCATATCTCGCTGTCCCATGCCAGCCGTATCTATCAATACTAGCTTGCGATTCCTAAACTGATAGAGAATTTGCTCTAATTCATTCAGATCATGAGCTTGCTTTACTGGGCAGCCCATTATTTTGCCATAAGTTGCTAATTGCTCATAGGCTCCGATGCGATAATGATCTGTCGTTATAAGAGCAACATGCTCAGCACCGTGATGGGCTGCAAAACGGGCTGCAAGTTTCGCTAATGACGTGGTTTTACCCACACCAGTTGGACCCACCAATGCCACCACGCCGCCCTGGTTAACAATATCATCACCTTGATTATCAAGCATATTAGCTAAACTTTGAGGTAAAGCTCTGACTAATTCTGCAGGCGTATAATGTTGGCTCAGCGCCGCTAATTTATTCGCAACAGCTGGGGAAAATTCAGCCTCAAGTAACTTGGCTTCGAGCATAGCACCGACTGGGTCGATGCGTTTTTTATGTTCTGTCATCAAAGAGGACACTTGATGTGTCAGTAAATTACGCAGTGATGCTAACTCATCACGCATTGCCTCAATATCTGCGCTTTGTTTCTGTGATGTTTGTGGCTTCTTATCAAAAGTAGCAGGCGCTTCGCGACGCTCCACTTTTGCCGCTGCCGGCGCTTGTAAGCCCTTTGCCCATGCGGGTAACGTGGCATCCACTTGCTGATGCGACATTTGTTGATTCAAACGGCTTTGTTGCTTCTCTAGCAAGGCTTGTAATGAGTCAGCAGGTGCAGCTGGCTTAGCTCGGGTTTCAGCCCGTACTGGCTGCTTAGCACCCAGGGACACAAGATCGTCACTCACGTCCATAAAGGTTGGCGCTGGCGCAGTTGCTGCGGTTTTTGCTTTAGGTTCGTCATAGTCAACGGCGGCGACAATTTCGATGCCCCCATTCACTTTCTTATTCGACATAATGACGGCATCTGAGCCGAGTGTTTCTTTCACTTGGGCCAGTGCGGCGCGCATGTCTTTGGCAAAAAATCGTTTAATCTTCACTTATGCGTCCTCTACTGGCCGACTGCAGATACGATACGTATTTGCTTCTCATCAGGTATTTCTTGATATGAAATGACTCTGAGATTAGGAATAGTATGTTTAACAAAGCGTGACAGCGTCGCGCGTAACATACCTGACGTCAACAATATGGCGGGTTGTCCGACCATTTCTTGCTTCTGAGCCGCATCGGCAAGGGACTGCTGCATGCGTTCTGCAAGACCGGGTTCAATGTTAGGACCATCACCACCGGTTGCTTGCATTGACTGATGCAACATCTGTTCCAACTCTGGCGCCAAAGTTATGACAGGGATTTCGAGCTCTGGGCCTGAGATTTCCTGAACGATCATACGTTTCAACGCGATACGGACTGCAGCGGTCAAGACTTCAGTGTCATTACTCTTAGTGCCGTATTCTAACAAAGTTTGCACTATAGTACGCAAGTCTCTGACTGAAACCCCTTCATTTAATAGGTTCTGCATCACTTTTACGACATGCCCTAACGGCATGACATCAGGAATAAAGCCATCCACCAGCTTAGGCGAATGTTTCGCAAGCATATCCATCAGTTGTTGCACTTCTTCGTATCCTAACAACTTAGCAGCATTATTGGTCAGCAATTGACTAATATGGGTTGCCACAACCGTAGCGGCATCGACAACCGTATACCCTAATGTTTGGGCATGCTCACGTAATTCAGGGGCAATCCATACTGCTTCAAGACCAAAAGCTGGATCGCGCGTTTCGATACCATCGAGCTTGCCATAGACTTGGCCAGGATTAATCGCCAATTCGCAGTCGTGACGAATATCCGCCTCACCAACAACAACGCCCATTAGAGAAATGCGGTAGGCATTAGGTGACAAATCTAAGTTATCGCGAATATGCACCGCAGGCACTAAGAAGCCCAACTCTTGCGATAACTTCTTACGGACGCCTTTGATACGGCTTAATAACTCGCCACCTTGGCCCTTATCGACCAGTGGAATTAAGCGATAGCCAACCTCAAGGCCAATAGTATCAACATGATGCACATCGTCCCAGCCCAGTTCTTTAGGCTCTTTATCTTGTCTCTCAATCGGACCAGATTTGACTTGTTCTAGGGCTTTAATACGTTTCGTCTCATTGCGCTTATAGACAAAATAGGCAGCACCCGCAGTAATAAAGGCGAAGCTTAAGAACGCCATATGCGGCATGCCAGGGACAATACCCATGACAAATAACACTCCGGCGGCGATACCCAATGATTTATGACTGTCAAACATCTGACTCATCATCATTTGGCCCATATCGCCCGATTCATTTTGACGGGTTACCATCAAGGCAGCAGCGATTGACAACAACAAACCTGGGATCTGCGCCACCAGACCATCACCAATGGTCAGCAAGGTATAAATTTCAACCGCTTCAGAGAAACTTAAGCCATGTTGAACAATACCTATGATGAAACCACCTAAGATGTTAATCACTAAAATCATGATACCCGCAATTGCATCACCTTTTACGAATTTTGAAGCACCATCCATCGCGCCATAAAAATCAGCTTCACGGGTCACTTCGGCGCGACGTAATCTTGCTTGATCTTGATTCAAAGTTCCGGCATTTAAGTCGGCATCAATAGCCATTTGCTTACCAGGCATAGCGTCCAAGGTAAAGCGGGCGCTCACTTCTGCGATACGACCGGCACCTTTAGTCACCACCGCAAAGTTGATGATAATCAAAATGATGAATACAACTAAACCAACGGCATAGTTACCGCCAATCACCACAGAACCGAAGGCTTCAATGACCTTACCAGCCGCATCCCCCCCATTATGCCCCTCGAGTAACACTACACGAGTAGAAGCGACGTTTAGCGCAAGGCGTAATAACGTCGCCACTAGCAGGACACTTGGGAAAGCGGCAAAATCCAACGGTCTATCAGTATAAATTGCGACTAATAATACGATGAGCGCTAAGGCTATGTTGAATGAAAAAAGTATGTCTAGTAAGAATGGAGGGATAGGTAAAACTATCATGGCCAATGCTGCGAGTACGAGTATAGGAGTGCCTATACCTTTAAACGTGCTCAAGCGCATTTGTTTTACTTGACCTAAGGTCGCTCTAACATCCATTCATATTTACCTAAACTTTGACGTATGACAGCATGAAAGCAAAAAGTACGCCAATAGCGTATTGGCGCACAATAATATCACGACTTCAAAGAATTTTTAGCTTAGATCTTAATATTTTAACTCATCGGGAATGGGTTGATTAAGTGGGATTGGAATAGGCTTGCGACCTCGGCCTTTTTGGTATTGGCGCAACTGGAACACATAGGCCAAAATCTGCGCCACAGCAGTAAACAGTCCTTCAGGGATTTGTTGATCCAACTTAGTTGTATGGTATATAGCTCTTGCTAATGGCGGAGCAGAGACGATTGTCACATTATGGGCGCGGGCAATCTCACGAATTTTAAATGCGACATCATCAACACCTTTGGCAACAACAAAAGGCGCGACTGAACGCTGCACGTCATATTTAATCGCTACCGCAAAATGCTCAGGGTTAACAACGATGACATCGGCATTGGGTACTTCAGCCATCATTCGACGCTGAGCCAACTCGCGTTGCATCTGCCGTACCCGTCCTTTAACTTCAGGCTTCCCTTCAGTATCTTTATACTCATCCTTTACTTCTTGTTTGGTCATCTTGAGTTGCTTATTGTGATTCCAAAGTTGAAATGGAACATCGATGACGACAATCAACAAAATAGAGGAACATAACAAAATAAACATCCACACGAGCAAATCTAATGCGTGGTAAACATTGCCAGGAAGATGATCACTAGACAACAACAGAATTTCATTGAAATAAAAGCTCAGTAATAAATATGCAGAAAATGCCACCACAGAAAACTTGGCAATCCCTTTCGTCAGCTCAACTAGCGCCTGCACACCGAACATACGCTTCAAACCTGCTGCAGGGCTCATTTTACTGGCCTTGGGCATCATAGCTTGGGTCGAGAAATTCATTCCACCTAAAGCCACGTTGCCAATAAAAGCAACAACCACAATTAACAGCATTATTTTTGCCATGGGCCAGACGATTTCACCCGCGACAACACCCCAAACATTAAACATTTCTTCAGTATCAAAAACTTGCGCCCTGTCCATGGTGAAAACAGTCTCAAACACCCGAGTTAAACTCTTGGCTAGACTTGGACCTAGCATATAAAAACCACACGCAGCAGAAATTAATACCGCTGCTGTACCGAGTTCTTTCGAACGCGCAATCTGTCCTTTTTCCCGCGCCTGTTCAAGACGCCTCCCTGTGGGTTCCTCACTGCGTTCACCGCTTGATTCTTCAGCCATGGGCAGCTCCTAATACCGTCATATCAAACCATCGACGTTACATTGAAGCGCTAACATATCGCAAAGCAGCACTTGAGCCGCAGCCCACACTTCATCGAAATGGGCCATAACAGGCGTTAAGGTTAACCAAAGAATAAATAACCCGCCAATCATAGTGATCGGAAAACCAATAGAGAAAATGTTTAATTGCGGCGCGGCGCGAGTCATCACACCGAAGGACAAGTTCACTAATAACAAGGCAATAATCGCGGATATTGACATAGTTAATGCCGCACCAAACATATACGAGCCCCAATCAGCTAAAGCGCGGTAGCTAGTAAGAGTTAATCCTTGATTAGAAATGGGTAGGGTCTCAAAACTCGCCACCAACATACGGATCATCAATAGATGTCCATCGACGGCTAAGAAGATTAATGTCGCCAATAATAGAAAAAAGTTACCAATAACGGGTGTTTGCTGACCCGAACCAGGATCAACCATAGAAGCAAACCCGAGACTGGTTTGCATACCAATAATCTGGCCGGTTAATACAAAAACTTGCATCACCATTTGAGTCACAAACCCCATGGCAACACCAATAATGATTTGCTGCGCAGTAATAAATACTGCACTGAGTGAGAATAGATCGGCATTTTGAACCGGAGGAAGGACTGGCGCGATCGCAAAGGTAATCGCCATGGCCAATAATAGACGCACACGAGTTGGAGTGGTTGCGGCCCCAAACACCACCATAACCATTAGCATACTCGCGACCCGAAACAGCGGCCACATATAAGCGGCAATGGTCTGCACTAACGTATCGAGCAGCAGCTCCATTGGGTTAGCCTATTACTTGCGGAATGCGATTAACCATCTCGACAAAAAAGTCCATCAAAGTTTCAACCAACCAATGCCCCATAAACATTAGCGCAAGCAGCGTTATGATTAAACGCGGAAGAAAACTTAAGGTTTGCTCGTTAATCGAAGTCGCGGCTTGAAACACGGCGACAATCAAACCAATACCCAGCCCTGGTAATACAATAGCTGACACCATAATAACAATTACGGATAGAGCTTCACGAAAAATATCAATCAGCGCCTCTGGACTCATGTAAGTACTCTCCCTTGGCTACCCGAAACTATTCGCTAATGTCCCTAGAACTAAGCTCCAACCATCGACGAGCACAAACAACATGATCTTAAACGGTAGCGACACTATCATAGGAGATAACATCATCATACCCATGGCCATTAAGATACTGGCGACCACTAGATCTAACACTAAAAACGGCACGAACAACATAAAGCCAATTTGAAAAGCTGTTTTCAGCTCGCTGGTAATAAAGGCGGGGATCAGCACACTCATAGGGGCTTCTTCAGGCGACTTAATGTTTTTGTAGCCTGAAATCTCAATAAAGGTTTTTAAGTCTGTGGTCCTAACCTGCCCTAGCATAAAGCTTCTTATTGGTTCTTTACCTTTTTCGAACGCTTGCTGCAGGGTTAACTGCTCCTCGATGTAAGGCTTAACCCCTTCGTCATAAATCCGGTCAAATACCGGCGCCATAATAAAAAAGGTCATGAATAAACTCATGCCAATTAATACTTGATTGGAAGGTGTTTGTTGTAAGCCAATAGCTTGACGTAATATAGACAGAACAATGATGATCCGCGTGAAAGAGGTCAACATGATGAGCATCGCAGGTAAAAAACTCAACGATGTCATCAGCAGTAAAATCTGCATTGTGACTGAGTATTCTGTGGAGCCGTCTGGTCCTGTTGTTACAGTCACTGCAGGCAAAACACCATCAGCGGCCCATGCCGACGGCATGCATAACAGAATAACGAACCCAACTAACGCGAGGATACGTGTTATCATTGTTTTGATTTCGCCTGACGTAGCCGACTCGCAAAGGAATCAGACTCTATATGAATAGGTTCAACTAACTTATCAATCAAACTCACCTGCTGCGAGCTAACGCCAAGTAAATATTGCTGCTCCCCCACCTGCACTAAGACTAAACGCTCTTTCTGACCGAGCGAAGTCACGGCTATGGTTTTTAAAACACCGTTGGTCGTGGGAACTAAATTGAACCGTCTTAATAAATAAGCTAACGCAAAAATTAAGAGTAAAACCAGAATTAAGCCACCTAACATACTCGCTAGGGTTGCGACTTGAGAAGGTTCAGCCATTTTTGCGGCCGAAGATGTCACTGCTGTTACGCCTTGAGCACTATCGCCTACAAGACTCTCAGTTTTTGCTTGAGATACTGCAGCTAAACTGAGTATTACCGAAATAGTCATTCTGGTTCCAACTTTCGTTGATGAGACAATTATTTAAGCTTTTTAATTCGCTCGGTTTGACTGATCACATCGGTTAAACGAATACCGAATTTATCGTTTACAACCACAACCTCACCATGCGCAATCAGCGTACCGTTAACCATCACATCTAAAGGTTCACCTGCAACTCTGTCGAGCTCAACCACAGAACCTTGGTTTAACTGCAACAGGTTACGAATACTGATATAGCTACGGCCCACTTCCATAGAGATAGTGACGGGGATATCTAAAATAGTGTCTAATTTCGCCGCTTCTGCTTTAGAGATAGGTCTCGAATCATCAACTAATTCATCGAGCTCAATCGCGTTAGCTTCTTCTAAGGCTTGTTCTGCCATTGCTGCAGCCCAATCATCCGTATCGTCTGTGCTCATCTTACTTCACCTTATAATTCTGATATATCGCGAGATTTACCCTTGCGCGTCACTAATTGTAGCTCGGATTTAACGGTTTCTGGCCGAGGGATCTTTTCATATATTTTAAGTGCTAGGTTATCTCTAGAACGGCCCATTTTACAACGATATGTCGGTAAATCCTCGATTTTCATCATAATATATTCCGGTAACTCAATCGGAATAATATCGCCCGCTTTAAAATTCATCACATCTTTGAGCGTTAATTCATGTTCCACAATGTTGGCATCGAACCCGACCTTCACATCCATGATTTCATCATGCAATGCCTGCGACCAACGCATATCAGTATCTTGCTTATCACTTTGAACACCCGCATCGAGCAACTCGCGAATCGGCTCAATCATGGAATACGGCATAGTGATATGGAAATCACCGCCACCACCATCAACTTCAATATGGAATGAATTAATCACGACAACTTCAGTAGGACTGACAATGTTGGCCATGGCCGGATTGACTTCTGAGTCCAAATAATCGAACTCCACATCCATCACAGGTGCCCACGCATCTTTATAATCTTCAAAAATTATTTTAAGCAATAGCTGTACTATACGTCTCTCAGTAGGCGTAAATTCCCGCCCTTCGATCTTGGCATGGAAACGGCCATCTCCCCCAAAAAAGTTATCCACTAGGATGAACACTAATCTGGCTTCCATGGTGATCAATGCTGTACCTTTGAGCGGACTAAAACGTACCATATTCAAACTAGTAGGAACGAATAGCGTATGTACATACTCTCCAAACTTGAGCATCTGTACACCGTTGATCGACACTTCGGCCGCACGGCGCATCATATTAAACATACTGATACGCAAATGGCGCGCAAAACGCTCATTCACAATTTCCAGCGTCGGCATACGCCCACGAACTATTCGATCTTGGGAAGAGAAATCGTAGGAACGGGCATCTTCTCCAACAGCATCAATTTCGTCATCATCGACGTCATCAACCCCGTGCAATAGCGCATCAATTTCGTCTTGGCTTAATAAATCACTCACTATATTGCCTTCGCCTCTTTTGGTGCTGAAGTTAAAGGGTTATTGCATTACAAAACCGGTAAATAGTACTTTCTCGACAACTTTACGGCCTGTGACCGACTGCAGAGTATTTTGCACACTTAAGAGTGCTAACTGGCGTAACTCATCTTTACCCGCTTGCGTACTGAGTTTTTGCACATCAGCACCACTGAAAGTTGTTAAAAGCGCATCTTCAATCAACGGAATGTGCTTTTGTGTCAGCACATCATCATCGGTACCACGCACCATAAGTTGGACTTTGATCTCAACTAAACGTGCTCTGTCAGGCCCTGGTAAATTGAATAGGAAAGGGCGTGGCATAGGCACATAGGATGCTATGGCTAAATCTCCGGTGGCAGGGGTTTCAGCCTGAACAACTCCATCAGCCGTAGCGACAGGAACTTCCTCAGAATTGCTCCCCATAAAAAACCAGATACCAGCACCGATTAAGAGAGCGATAAGAACACCTACGCCAACAAAAATAAACAGTTTTTTCTTACTTTTAGGCTCTTCGGTACTTTCAAGTTCTAACGATTCTTCCTTAGCCATCACTATTCTCTTTAATTTAGGCGGAACAAATGACGATTCTGATTAATCAAAACGTCATTATGTTTAATCATTGCTATAGGTTACCTACTTAAGCATAATAATCTATACCTGAATTTACACTAGTGGTTTGATTTAAACCTAAATGTAGCTCTTCTGCCGAGATTTCATCCACATCAGCCCCACTTGAACCACCACCGTCGCCAAAACTCCCCTCTCGACGTTCACCTTGGCCACCTTGAGACACATGGCTATCCGCTAATTGCATCCCTTGTTCTTGCAATAACTCACGTAATCTTGGCATAGCTTGTTCAACCAGATCACGCGTTTGTGTCTGAGTGACATGGAACTGTACTTGGGTCTGCTCGCCATGCACTTGAATTTTTACCAGCATATGCCCAAGCTCGGGGGGATCGAGCCTAATCTCTGCATGTTGAATACCTTGACTCACCATAGTGATCAACTGTTGCTTCATTACAGGTGAAAACCGTTGGATCATCTCTTGCATTTGGTTTTGTTGATCGACACCTTGGCGTAATGACAATTGAACTTGCATTGTTTCTTGGCGATTTACTTGTGACATCGAGAGTGTATGGATTGATGATGTAGACTTAATATCTGAGAAGGTACTGCCATCATCAATAAAATTTTCATCTCGGGGAATATCCATCGCAACGGTCAATTTTGCATCTTTAAGTAATAGGTTAGCAGCCAGTTCAAGATTAGGACTTCCATCAAGATCACTTTCTGTTACAGACTGAGTAACCGATGATTCAGATGAAACAGCAGAACCTAAAGTATTAAGTTCAAACGTATTTGCCGAGGTAGAAACGTTACCTGTATTGAGACTGTCCAATATCGGAGTACTCGCGGCACTAGCAAATGACTTTGGCGAAGTGCTCATCGTCGATTTTGTCGTTGCGCTATTCGTTAAACCAGCTTGATTAACCATAGCGTTAAGTGTGACTTCATTCTCGACTAAAGGCTCATCTATGCTAACGCCCATTTGAGTGGTAGCAACAAGTTCTGTGTCTTCTATCTGTAATTCAGCAGCATCATCGATCAAATTGGGGTCAATAACAGCATCGGAATCCACTGACGCTGCAATTATTGGATCTATGGGAAGAATCTGAACGAGTGGCTTATCAGTCAAAGGGACTGACTTAACATCATTATCAGCAGATACAGCCACTGGCACATCTGACGCAGTAGAAACTAATTTTTGTAATTCAGCAGAGAAGCCCACTTCATCAACCATTGCATCTGATGCCTGCTCAACATCGGCAGAAATAGCTGATACTAATGAAGGATCGATTAATACCGCCGATGTCGCATCAGTATTATCTTTACCCGTCATGTCAGTAGTATCTTCAGCATTTAAAAATACTAGCGGCAAACTCTCTCCCTCTGATGCCGTTTTCTTCATGTCATTTGCCATACTGATCTGGGCGAAGATAAGATTAACGTCAGCGTCATCCATTGATATGTCTTTATCTTTTACTTTATCAGTAGAGACGATCTGCACTTTATCGTCAGTATTCGCGACAGCCTTTTTAGGCGCGGAAATAGAAAATGAGCTAGCGGAGACAGACGCAAGTGTAGATGAAAAGTCTTCATTATTAGAATCTTGGGAAGATATCTTAGCGGAATTGGCCGCAGAGTTGCCTGTTTTACTCAACAGGATATTGGTCATTTGTTGCATAAGAGCTCCCAAACATCACCCAGCAGAAGAGAAAATGGCTAGGTAAAAACGTCAATTAAACACTGCGGTTGCAGGGCCATGGACTAAATCAAAGCAAATAAGGTGCCAAAACTTCAGTTTTTTACTACAGAATATTAAAAAGAGTAAAACCCAAAGGAAGAAGTCGAACAAATGTTCAGCGCCATAGGGCGGCGGCAGAAAACTGAACTCATATCGGGCTAGTGAATGGTGAAGATACCGATCATTTAACGCACTATTTCACTAACGCTGATGACGGCGATAAAACTGCTGAGAAGCAAATTCATCGGTCATTTTCTGCTCCCGTTTTTGTTCAACAACTTGGCGCTTCTTCTCTTTACTCGCTAACAGTAATTCCACTGCCTTACGTTTTTTCTGTTTTTCCAACCAATGCTGTTGTCGATATTCTTTTTGTTTTTCACCGTCGGCCACAACGCGATTTTGCTGAGTAATAGCGTCATCAATCTGACGAATAAAGCGATGAAACTGGTGATAGTGACTGGCACTAATGGCTTGACCTTGCTGGGATTGCATTTGCTTCATGTATTCTAAGCGATAGTTATTCAGTGCACTGAGTTGATTCAGCCGCTTTTGGCACTCTAACTGCGCGGACTTTAACAATAACGCCGCTTGTTCTTCGGCATCATTGGCGAGCTTTAACACTAACAACAAGGGATCGGCGTTAGCCATACTAGACCTCGATTAATTCGATGACGCCATTATTTGCACTGTGCGGCAAGTTGCCCGAGCATGACTTGGCTATCGGCAAAACTGAATGCATCACGCATGGTTTGGCGTAAAAAAGCATTCATCGCCGGCTGTAATCGTATCGCATTATCGATTCGAGGATCGCTGCCTTGGGCATAGGCACCAATGGAAATCAAATCCCGATTTTGCTGATACAAGGAATAGGTTTGTTTCACGCGGCGCATCGCTTCCAAGTGTTCATTGGAGATCACCATAGGTGCTACCCGGCTAATAGAGGCTTCAATATCAATGGCGGGATAATGCCCAGAGTCAGCAAGCGAACGGGACAAGACTATGTGACCATCAAGAATCGCCCGTGATGCATCGGCAATGGGATCCTGTTGATCATCCCCTTCCGTCAGCACAGTATAAAATGCCGTAATTGAACCTTGGCCTGGGCCACCGTTGCCGGCGCGCTCAACTAAACGCGGCAGCTTGGCAAACACTGAAGGCGGATAGCCTTTGGTGGCAGGCGGCTCACCCACAGCCAAAGCTATTTCCCGCTGCGCTTGGGCATAACGCGTCAAACTATCCATTAATAACAAGACGTTATAGCCTAAATCGCGGAAATATTCGGCAATACGAGTCGAGGTTTCGCAGGCGCGCAGGCGCATCAGCGGCGAGGTATCTGCAGGCGCGGCAACAACAACAGAACGCGCTCGACCTTTATCCCCAAGAATCTCTTCAATAAACTCTTTGACTTCACGGCCACGCTCGCCCACCAGCCCAACCACAATAATATCGGCAGTGGTACCGCGGGTCATCATGCCTAAAAGCACACTCTTACCCACACCAGAACCGGCAAACAAGCCCATACGTTGGCCTTTACCCACAGTCAGCATGGCATTAATGGCGCGAACGCCAACGTCCAGCGGCTCGGTAATAGCACGGCGAGATAAGGGGTTAATGGCAGCGCTATGTCTTGGCGCTTGTTGATCAGTCTGCAACGCACCTAAACCATCTAAAGGCACGCCGTTACCATCGAGCACGCGCCCTAACAACGACAAGCCGACATTGAGTCCAGTTTGTTCCCCTAAAGGCACCACCCGGGCACCGGGTAATACCCCACGTAATTCCTCGATAGGCATTAAATAAAGGAGTTCACCATCAAAGCCGACAACTTCGGCAATTAACTCGCCCGCCATAGTTTCGATGGAACATAAGCTGCCTACAGGCGCGCGGCAACCGCTCGCCTCTAAGGTTAAGCCAACAACACGCACCAGCTGACCACTGGCCACAGCACGAAATGGCGGCACTTTATCCTGATGATGATTAAGCCTATTCAGCAGTTGGTGTTGGCGATTTTGCATCTGTTCTGGCATCCGGTTGGGTATCTAAGTGCTCACCTGTATTTGAGGCAAATTGCATATCCTCAGCGTCTTGGTTAACCGTATCGACAGCTTGGTTATCCGCCGTTTGATTATCTCGCTCAGACTCAAGCGCCACAGCCACTTGTTTGGCAGTATCTTCAGCTTCAATCGTCTCTTGCAGTTGATGCTGTTTATCACTCAAATGCGCATGTTGATTTCGTAATGACTCAAACACAGTATCAATACGCGATGAAAGCGTTAAATCGACTAATGAGCGATGACTGCTCAGAATACAATCGCCTGCACTTAACGTCGGATCGACTTCAAGTTCCCATTTACTGCGGGTCAGTTGGGCGGTGGAATAAAGTTGTTCGACAAGGATCACATCGTCAGGATGCAGCCGAATAGTCACCGCTTGCTCCTTAATGGGTAGCGACTCTATGCCTAAGCGTAATGCCGAAAGCACTTGTTCTGGATGGGTTTTTAACTCATGGCCTATGACAGATTTAGCTAATTTCATACTCAGGTTCAGTAGGGAGAGCTCAATATCGCCATCGAGTAATTGCAATGGCTTTTCAAATTGAGTTAATAAGGCTTCAAACCGCGAGAGTAAAACTTTAGCTTGAGCTAAACCGGTTTCTAATCCTTGCTCATGCCCTTGGGCGAGCCCTTCAGTATGGCCTTGCTCTAAGCCTTCTAAGCGACCTTTTTCTAGCCCTTGCTCGTAACCTTGCTGTTTACCCTCGGCAAACCCTTCTTCTTCGGCTTGGGCACGAATATCTTCAATCTCGGCCATCGTCGGCGGAGAAACACTCTCAACTGTTGTCGGCTTAGCGGCTTGATGATTAGAATGGCCGAATAAATTCGAGATAGAATCGTCATCGGCTTCAGTCACATCCGGCAGCGCCCAGTGACTAAACTCAATATCACCGTCGCTCAAGACCTTATTTGACGGTTTATTGTCGCTCGGATTAGAGGAACTCATCGCCACCACCGCCGCCTAACATAATTTCGCCGCTGTCACTTAAGCGACGGGCAATAGACAGGATTTCTTTTTGAGCGACTTCCACTTCACTGATACGAATTGGGCCCATGGCCTCAAGATCGTCACGCAGCAATTCTGCGGCACGTTTTGACATGTTGCCCAAGATTTTTTCTTTCAGCTGATCATCAGTGCCTTTGAGCGCCTTCATCAGTACATCTTGTTGCACTTCACGGAGCAGTGCTTGAATACCACGGTCATCAACATCGATTAAGTTTTCAAACACGAACATCAAGTCTTGGATTTGCTGCGCCATTTCTTCATCTGACTCGCGCATGGTTTCCATCAACTGACTTTCGATACCCGTGTCTAAGTAGTTCATTATGTTGGCAGCCGCTTTTAGGCCACCCATTTTCGCGGCCTGTGCGCCACCTTGACCTGCAAACTGTTTCTCCATGATGTCGTTCAGCTCTTGCAGTGCAGCGGGCTGAACTTCTTCAAGATTCGCAATCCGCATCATCAAGTCTAAGCGAGTATTTTCAGGGAATTGACCAAAAATTTCCGCCGCCTGATCGGGTTCTAAATAGGACAACACGATCGTTTGGATCTGAGGATGTTCATTCTGAATAATGGTCGCCACTTGGCGTGCATCCATCCATTTCAACGAATCCAAACCTTTAGCACCGCTGCCCATGATAATCTGTTCAATCAGATTACCCGCTTTATCTTCACCCAGTGCGGCGGTTAAGGCTTTACGAACGAACTCTTCGCTGTTGAAACCAATAGAAGAATACTTTTGAATATCATCGAGAAACAGCTTATGTACCCCGATGACTTTTTCTTGACCAAACTCTTCCATTGCCGCCATCGCCATACCCACTTTTTGCACTTGCTTAGGCTCTAAGTGTTTTAAAATGGATGCAGCATCGGCCTCACTCAAACTGAGGAGTAAGATAGCGGTCTTTTCGACACCGCTAATATCTTTAATGTTAAAGGCAGGTGCGGCCGCTGAAGCCACTTCTTTCGTTTTATTCTCAGCCATTGTCTTGTAACCAGTTTTTCACGACTTGAGTAGAGAGCTCAGGCTCATTCGCCACGAGCGCACGGATAGCTTTAATCATATCATCATCTTTGTGCAGATTAGGGATATGAATTGAACCATCATCGGCATAACTGTATTCCGCCTCTTGAGTATTAAGCATCCCTAGCGTATCTGCCGCGTACTGATCCTCAATTTCGGCCAGTTCGTTACCTAATCTGCCATCCTCAGGCATATTGACACTGTCAGGATAGATTAAGCGTTTCAGCATAGGGCGTACCACAGCTAAAATCAGCACCAAAATCACTAACGCGCCAATACCGAGCTTAATTGCGCGCCAGAACCAAGGTTGCTCCCACAGTTCTAGTGCAGGCAAGTCTTCAACTAATTGATCCATAAAGGGAACCGTGACCACTTCTAACACATCACCCCGTTGCGAGCTAAAACCGACCGCACCTTCGAGTAAACGACGAATGTTGGTCAGTTCTTGTTCAGTACGGGCAACGCGCGCCACTTGGCCATTTTCTCCAGCGGCACCGGGTTTAAAGTCCACCGCAACCGACACACTAATGCGGCGAACCGCGCCAACTTGCTGACGGGTATGGCTAATGGTGGTATCTAACTCAAAATTACGTGTCGCCTCACGGTGCGAATTACCTGCGGTGACAGACTCAGTCGCTTTAGTCGCATCTTCTGGAATATTTGACTCCATTGGCGGCTGATTCGATAGCGCCCCAGGGATCCCACCCGAAGAGCCGCCAGTGGTATTATTTTCAACGGTCATTTCGCTGCGCAGGGCTGGTAAATCAGGGTTATAACGCTTAGAGGTTTGCTCGACCGCAGTAAAGTCCATGCTAACATCGACTTGAGAGGTGAAATTATCAGGGCCTAAGATAGGTACCAAAATCGATTCAATCTTAGTGCGATACTCGGCTTCTTTTTGCTGTACTAATTCAAGCTCGCGACGGGCTGTCGCAGACGCGCCATCTTGGCTGCCTGAGTTTAATAAGCGGCCGTTCGAGTCAGTTACTGTCACCCGTGATGGCTCTAAACCTTGTACAGCAGAGGCAACGATATCGACGATGGCATCTACTTCACCTTGGCCTAAACCGCCACGACGGGTATTGATAACCACAGTTGCACTTGGTTTTGAAGCATTGCGGGCAAAGACGTTTTCTTTAGGTAACGCGAGGATCACTTTGGCGCGGCTAACACTTTGTAGTTGCTCAATTGCACGAGCGAGGTTTTCTTCTTGGCTATGCTTAAGACGGGCTTGCTCCATACGTTGGCTGACACCAAAGCCGCTGTCTTGATTCAAGAAGTCTTGACTAGCGGCAGGGTTGTCGACGCCTGCGCGGCTCAGCATCATTTTCACTTCTTGATATTTATCTTCGGGGACTTTAATCACGTCCACGTCGATTTGATACTTAACTTTATTTTTATCAAGCACATCTAATACTTGAACCATTTCCTGAGTTTCCATTTTTCCCAATGGACGATACTCAGGCTCCTGTGCCCAAAGCATAACAAATACGGCCAAAGCCAAACAAATCGCCAAGGCTAAAATCATAGTTACTTGACGCATCATATCGACACCGCCAAGGTTTCCCATCATTCCTGACTTATGTTCTTGCTGGACACCTTGGTCAGCTAAGCCGGAATTGGATCCGACAATCATTTCTGTGCTCACGATTCGTACCTGCTAATTGGGTTATTCACTGGCCTAGACAGGCATGCTCATTATTTCTTTATAGGCTTCGACAAGTTTATTTCGTACTTGTACCGTTGCCTCGAAGGCGACACTGGCTTTCTCACGGGCGATGACAGTATCAGACAAAGTGACGGTATTATCTCCCATTTCTAAGCGCGTCGCGAGGTTTGATGATGTCGACTGTAAGCCGCTGACATTGCCGACGGCTTGCGAGAGTAACTGACCGAAGTCCGCACCACTGGTGTTATTCACTTGCTGCATGATATTTGGCTGAACGCCAAAAGACGGCGTAATCTCGCCTTGGAGTTTCTGCATTTCCTGCAGGAATGAATTTGCGCCTATTTGCATGCTGAGCTCCCAGTCGTCGAGTTCTTGACGATCAAAATACCGATAATGGGACAATGCAAAATAACGGCCAAGTTTTCAAGTGGTCGTGATTGATAATAAATTGACGGGATAACCTGAAGTTAACACTAAGGATTCTGGATAAAATAAGTCACTTTTATGCTGGTATATTTCAAAAAATGCAGCCTCACAATCAATATGGAGGCTGCGATATCATAGCTTGAATTTAAAGACTAATTTGGTAATTGAATGCCCATATCACGCATCCTTGCCATCTTGTATCTTAGAGTTCGGGCGCTTATCCCCAGTTTTTCAGCGACCAGTTTGCGGCTTCCTTGGCATTGATTAAGAGTTTCTAGAATAATCACATGCTCCTGCGCTTTAAGTTCTTCGCCTAAACCGTCTGGCTCGGCAGCAAATTGATCTAGGTCTTCACCGCCTAAAACCACATCCTGCGTATCGATAATAATGTCATTGGCGGTGATCACTTGACCGGCTCTTAATATCAAAGCCCGCTGGATCACATTATCGAGTTCACGTACGTTCCCCGGCCAGCGATGACTCAATAAACGTCGACGTGCATTTTCATCCAACTCAGGCACATCGGCGACATTCAATGCCTTGGCATGCTTAACCAATAAATGGCGTGCAAGGGGTAAAATATCCGCTGGACGTTGACTTAATGCGGGCCAAGCTAATGGGAACACGTTGATTCGATAGTAGAGATCTTCCCTAAAGCCACCTGCCGCCACCACGGTTTTTAGGTCTCGATTGGATGTGGCAAGCACGCGCACATCGAGCTTAATAGTTTTACGGCCGCCTAAACGCTCAACTTCACGCTCTTGCAATACTCGCAATAACTTAGCTTGTAGGCCTAAATCCATCTCAGATATTTCATCTAGCAGCAAAGTGCCACCTTGAGCCTGCTCAAATTTCCCAGGACACGCTTGATAGGCCCCCGTAAATGCACCCTTTTCATAACCAAAAAGAGTGGCTTCAAGCATATTCTCAGGAATGGCAGCACAGTTAATAGCCACAAAAGCTTGATCGGCGCGGCTACTGTGTTGATGAATATAACGGGCTAAGACTTCTTTACCCGAGCCGCTTGGACCTAAGATCATAACCGATGCATCAGAAGCCGCAACCCGCTGAGCCAGTGCCAATAAAGCTAAACTCTTGTCATCGGCAACAACTGGCTGATCCACATTTTGTTTTAACGGCAAATAGCGGGAAACTTGATTGAGCAAGACTTCTGGCGCAAAAGGTTTGGCTAAGTAATCAACAGCGCCCAATTTAATGGCATCCACCGCACTACCAATCGTGGCATAAGCTGTCATCAGCAACACTGGCAACTTAGGATGATGTTGCTGTAGGAAATTTAATAATCCTAAACCACCAATACCTTGCATTTGCACATCGCTAATGACTAAATCAAATTGATGTTGTTTCAAGGCTAGAATAGCGTCTTCACCCGAGGCAACATCAACACACTCATACTGAGCCAACATTAAAGTATCCAACAAGGCTTCACGCAATGAAGCATCATCTTCAACGAGCAATAACTTTGCTTCAGACATGGGTAATCTCCAAAGGTAATATCACCGCAGATTTAGCCCGAGGGAAGACTAAAGACACAGTACAACCTTTATTCGGTAAGCAACTTAATTGCAGTTGCCCTCCATGATTGCGCACCACAGATTGCACCACCGCTAACCCGAGCCCAGTTCCCTGCGATTTTGTCGTAAAGAAAGGTTCAAGCACCTTCTGCTGCATATTGGCATCTAGGCCTTTGCCATTGTCGATGACATTCAGTAGTAACTGATCGCCCTCTTCTTTCGCCTGAATACGAATCTCAGTGGCGCCAGCTTCAATACTGTTCATGACTAAATTATTAATCGCCGAGCTTAACGCATTGGAATTAGCTAACATTAAACTGCTTGATGCATCATCAAATGACAAGTCACAGCCTTGCTTTGCCGCTATTGGCTCACAATTTGCCAAAACATTGTCGATAACCTCAGCAAGCGTAATCAACTCTCCCAGTTCATCCTGACGGCCTTTCGCCATCAATAGCATGTCGTTAACCTGCCGCTCGAGTTCATTGAGTCTATCAACAAGTTTTTGCTGGAATTTCGCTTTAGCGGCATCGGATAACTTAGGACTCGCAAGATTAGAGGCATATAGCAATGCGGCTGATAAAGGTGTGCGCACTTGATGCGCCAAAGTTGCTACCATCTTGCCCAGTGCAGATAAACGTTGTAGATGGGAGATATTTTTCTGTAATAATCGAGTTTCAGTCAGATCAGTTAACACAATTAATTGACCAGGCTCTGGCGTGAGTGGCGTAATGGCTAATTTAACTCGGCGGCCATTACGCAGTGACACTTCATGGCCATCATCATCCTGTGGCGCAAAGGCACTGTGGATCACATCAATCCAGCGAACGCCACACAAGGAGCGCTCTAGTAATTCAACTGCAACCGGATTGGCATCCGTGACTATACCGTCGCCATTGATAATCACCACGCCTGATGGCATAGCCTGTAAAATATGCTCCATTCGATTGGACATATTCGCGGCCTCACGCAGTTGGTTCCATTGTTTGCTAGTGTGCTTGAATGACTCAATTTGCGCTAGTGGGTTGGCTGACATAGTCACTCCGTCAAAAAATTGCTTATGACGGAGTGACTGCAGTATCTATGCCAAATTAGAAATTAAACTTTAGAGGTTAAAAAGACTTATATTACAATAAAATAGAAAACTAATCTTTTGTCATTCCGTACTTACGCATTTTTTCTACAAGCGTTGTACGACGTATTCCAAGCATTTCAGCAGCGCGAGCAACAACGTTATCTTGCAACTCTAGCGCCTGACGTATCATGTCGATTTCAAGCTCTGCTAACAAATCCTTAAGGTTCACACCTTCAGGCGGCAGCTCACTTGGGAAACGCGTCTCAGGAATTTCAACCGGCTCTTCATCACTAAAGATAGAAGCCAAAGCATCACGCTCCTGCTGCTCTTCACTCATCTCTACACAATATTCAGGTACATCGATATGGCGATACTTGACGGGTAAATCGTTAACATCAACCAGTCCACCCGGATATAAAATCGTGAGACGTTCGACTAAATTAGACAGCTCACGCACGTTACCCGACCAAGCATGTTCTTTTAACGACTCTATCGCGCGCTGCGTAAAACGCACCTTGCCACGGCCTTCGTTGTAGACTCGGCTAACCAACTCTTGTAATAGCAAAGGTACATCATCCTTGCGATCACACAACGCGGGCATTTCAATTGGGAATACGTTTAGGCGGTAATAGAGATCCTCACGGAACTCATTAACGCTGATCATGGTTTCTAAATCTCTATGTGTCGCTGCTACAACGCGCACATCGGCGTTGATGGTCTTAGTGCCGCCAACACGCTCAAATACCCGTTCTTGCAGTACACGAAGCAATTTAACTTGCATCTGCAATGGCATATCACCAATTTCATCAAGAAATAGTGTGCCGCCTTCAGCCAATTCGAAACGGCCTTTACGAGAGGATATTGCCCCAGTAAATGATCCCTTCTCATGGCCAAAAAGTTCACTCTCTAACAACTCTGGTGGTATAGCACCACAGTTCACTGGAATAAAAGGGCCATCACGGCGTTCAGACAAATAATGGATATTACGGGCGACCACTTCTTTACCTGTACCGGATTGACCCAGTACAAGCACGGTTGCCTCAGATGTTGCCACTTGATTAATCAAATGCCTTACATTGGCAATACCATCACTGCGCCCCACCAAGCTTCGGAATAACTTAGTTTGATTCGCACTTGTGGGGACTTGAGGACGCTTAACTTGGCCAAATACTTGGCAGAAGTGTAATAATTCAGTGAGTTGAGGATAGGTTAAAGGTTCCTCAATATTTCCAAGAATGTTAGATACTTGCAGATCGTCAACGTTGCCAAGCAACAGCATAGGTTGCCATGGATGTTGACCCGCGATGTTTTTAAGCATCTCTGCATCCATAACATCAGTTAGGATAACTAAAGCTCTAAAACGGGTATCTTGGAGGCTAGCACCTAATTTTTCGGCGTCAATTTGTACAATTTGCTCACCTAAAAAATCAAAAATGCAACACAGGCGATTTAATCGCTCTGATGGGGGGCCGATAAGTAAAATTCGTTGATCTGTTTGCATCATTCAGTAGGCCGTAAAGCTCTAATATGTATTAATTCGCATTAATTATTTATGATTAGTTGCTGTAAAAGCTTAACAAATTCAATGTAACAATCTGTGCCACCATCACTACTGTGATGAATATTGTATTATCAGCAGACGAGAAGCAAGCCTCAGATGAGGTTTATGCCAAACTGAATTGATTTTAGTTCATTTATG
This sequence comes from Shewanella septentrionalis, assembly GCF_025370265.1. Taxonomy (NCBI): domain Bacteria; kingdom Pseudomonadati; phylum Pseudomonadota; class Gammaproteobacteria; order Alteromonadales; family Shewanellaceae; genus Shewanella; species Shewanella septentrionalis. Next base: position 145,156 of record NZ_JAMTCC010000001.1, read on the forward strand.
CCATGATTCTAGCTAAAAACGTCAAATGTTTGACTTTAAGCCAAAAAAAAGACGCAACCAGTGCGTCTATTTTTAATCACCAAATAAGATATTAACCCGCTTCAGAATGCGCAGAAATATTATGTTTATCTGCAGGAATCGCATCCCAACTCTCTTTTAGAGTACGAACTATGTCACTTACATCATCAATCGCTTTAACATCATTATTCAAATTCGCCTCAGAAATACGGCGCAACATAAAATCATATAAATTACTGAGATTGTAAGCAACACTGCCTTCAGCTTCCATATTTAAGCAGCTATTCAGCCCCGCGATAATCCCTAGCGATTTGCCAATAAGAAGCCCTTTTTTTGCAAAATCACGCTGCTCTATTGCATATCGACTCTGAGCCAAACGCTCAAGCAAACCAGCAAACATCATTTGAATAATGCGGTGAGGCGATGCCACTGCTATCTCACTTTCTAAAGAAACCTTACGATATGACTGTAATGAACCTCTCATATTAGTACCTACCTATTTGCATCTATCGACTTGTATACATTGATATGACGTTGACTATTACTACCAGCATGCAATAGAGCTTGCCTGTCCAGTAAGAAAACATTGGCTTTCTCTGTACATGCTTGAGTTAATGAAAACTGTAACTGCAAATAATCTCTGTCAACAAATTGCTCATCTGCAACCAAAGCCTCAAGTAATAATTGACGCTGGCCAACAAACTCTTGCAATTTTAATACCAAAAAATCAATATTTTCATTATCTATTGATAATGTAGTCACTTGTCTAATGATTTCATTCATTTGCTCATTAAGAGAATCTAATGTGCTAACAACATTCTGTGTATTAATTTGGCTATGATGCATAAATAAAATCTCTTACTCTGCCACTTTAGATAACAAACTCATAAAATCCAAAAACTGGCAAACATCGTGTAAATCTATCTTACGGTAGGGACAATTTGGCTGATAAAATATTATCGTTTGCTCACAAGCCCAGGAAGAGAGTCGAGTCGCTGAGTTAGCATACTACCTTGAGCGTTCATCTGGCCAACAATCAAATCCATAGCATTGTACTGCTTTAATAACCTAGCTTCATAGGCCTTCATTTTTAAGGCAAGACTCTCACGGCTATCGGTAATACGAGAAAGTTGAGTATCTAAACTTTCATCTCGACTATCTAAAATCCCCCCTGTTTTTACATAGGAGTCAGTAACATCTTTCATTCGTGTACCAAACCCAGTTTTTTCCGCTGAAAAAAAGTCGGATACGGCATTAATATCTTTACTTAGCACTTCATCAAGCTTTTTATCATCAATCTCAAGGCTCCCCGTCTGAGTGGTTTTAATGCCCAGATTCGCTAACATCATAGAGCCACTATCACCACTCGTTGATGACAACACGCCCCTCATCTGGTTTTGGACACCACGAATAACAGAATCACCTTGCAATACACCTGCTTTCTTAGTTTTGGGATCATAGCCTGACATGCCAGACATGGTTTTCATTAACTCATTGTATGAATTAACAAAATCTTTTATAGCTGTTTTAGAAGATTCACGATTAGGTTCAATTTTGAGTGTCGTTGTTTTATCTTTGTTAGCATCCGTCAATGTTAAGTTGATACCTGTAATCGCATTTTTTACTTCGTTTGAATCAGAAGTCACTTTTAAACCATCAACATACAAAATTGCATCTTTTGCAGGTTGTAATTCTGTCATTGCAAAAACATCTGAAAGTGCTGTTCCAGCGTCATCCGTGGCCGATGCTTGAACTACATTAGCCGCACCAGTCTTGTTAGATGTAAGAACCAACTGAGCACCATTATCGCCCTTAATAATGGTTGCAGTTACTCCAACATTATCTTTAGAAGCATTGATGTTTTTCATAATGTCTTGCAGAGAGTCTTCTGCACCAACAGCGACATTAAAGCTCTCACTTCCCACTGTCAGACTTAATGAGCCACTTCCTATTGGAGCCGTAACATCTGTAACTGCTGTAGAACCTAATTTATGGCTTTCAGCCAACTGTTCAACAATAACTTTATAGTTACCAGCTACTGCAGTCGGGTCAACTGTTGCGGTCATAAAATCTTTATTGGAAAGCGCACTCTTAAAACCTGTAAAAGTTTTAGCATCAGATAGAGGTTTTATTTTCTCTAAGAAATCAGACATTGCACTTTTCAATGCCCCAAGAGCAGAGATCTGAGTATTTATCTTACCTTCTTGAGCATTGAATTTGGCTTCTTTAGGCGCTTTTTCTGCATTAACTAGAGCGGTTACAATGCCGCCGATGTCCATGCCAGTACCTACACCCAATGATGTTAATCCCATATCCACCTCTGATCTGCGTCTAAAAACTTACCAAAACGCATAGTCAATAATTCAGCAAGATTCACGCCAACACTTCAGTTAATGTGAATAGCTTACCACTTTAGATTGAACCTCTCATCAATGCATATTAAAAACTACAACTTAAACCTCTGTTTTTATTAATGCACCAGTCACTTCAGACAATTTTTCAGCCAAGGCAAGCGCCTCTTCACTAGGAATTTGTCGCAGCACTTCACCAGAGTCTATATCCATAACACTGACAACAGGCCTATCAGAACTCGCATCAACTTTAAATGCTAATCCCTTACGCATCATAGTTACCATATCCGTCAGGTCACTCGCAACCTTATCTAACTGCTCAACATTCGTTTTAGTATCTTTTGTAGACTCGCCATCTTCTACCATGTTCACGCTGTTTGATTGGCCAAACAAAGGCTTTATTGAACCACTTGACTCTTGCTGAAGAGATTGTGGAGGAGCTAGTTTAAGCTCTGTCTTCAGCCCCACTACATTAGATGTACTAACTGAATTAATATCCATCATGCCACCCTCTTAGTCACACTTACCTATGTACTCTGGTACTGCTAGAAAGTACTAACCTCACAGATGAAGCACAAAACTACACGCTTCAGCTTTATCTTCAAACAGCTACTAATCTGCTTACTACTGTATATTGATGATGCTACTAAATGTTATTGACTTATAATCACTTTATTAACAACACTAAACTGACCATTTTAATGCACAAAGGGAAGGGTCTAAACGAACCTCCCCTCTCAGTGCCAAACACTTAGCTGTCAATCATCTCAGTATGAGATAACCGCCAATCATAATTACAGCAATGACAGGGCAACTTGTGGTAATTGGTTGGCTTGTGCCAACATAGCAGAAGATGTCTGAGACAGAATTTGTTTCTTAGTCATTTCTGCAGTTTCTTTTGCAAAGTCAACATCTTGAATACGGCTACGGGCATCTGCTACGTTAGTTTGCACGTTCCCTAAGTTATTGATTGTGAAGTTCATACGGTTTTGTACCGCACCCAAATCTGCACGTTGGGAATCAATACCAGCAATAGCTGAATCTATGACAGCCAAGGCATCCTGTGCTCCTTTAGCCGTGCCAATATCAATTTTAGACACTTCAGACAATTTAGAGCTACCAGCAGTTGCAGTCACACCGCCACCGAGCAGTTCGTTAGCTGTTGTGCCTTTAATGGCAAATTTTTCAGGTGAAGATAATTTAAGTTCAGACGTTTTACTGGCGTTTGCTGCACCAGCAGCTTGACCACCTAATTTCGCCGTTGTACCGCCACCATAACCAGCAACTTCTACACCAGCAACACCCTTAGCTGTAATACTAATGACACCCGTTTCTTTATCGTGGCTAACATCGTATCCCGCTTTACCTAAGTCAGTAGCAAGTTGCGCTGAATCGCCTTTATATGTTGCTAAATCGTAGCTATCTTTTGTACCATCTTTGGCAACAACAGAGAAAGTCCCCGTATCCGCAGCACTTAAGCCAGACAGTGTTGTCGTAACTGAGGCCTCAGCCGTAACGCCTGCACCTGCTTTATTAATGTTATCAGCAACTGTAGCAGCATTGTCACCGCCGGTAATTGCCACAATTTTACCATTAACAGCAAAAGCTGCATCAGCGGTTGTACCTTGTGTTAAAACAGTCGCCGCTTCTACACCAAATTTAGTGCCAGCACCTGAAACGCTGTGATTACCAATCTTATTCGCCGCAGTACTAGAAAGCGAAACTGAAATCGTTTCATTTGCGTTTGAACCGACCTGAAACTTTTGACTACCGTAACTACCATCAAGTAATTTCTGACCACCAAAAGAAGTCGTGTCAGCAATACGTGTTAATTCTGTTTGTAATGAAGAAATCTCTTTCTGCATAGACTCACGGTCAGCAGTAGAGTTAGAACCGTTAGCAGATTGTAGAGACAGGTCACGCATACGCTGCAGAATGTTAGTCGATTCTTGCATTGAACCTTCGGCAGTTTGCGCAATTGAAATACCGTCGTTCGCGTTACGCATTGCTACGTCTAAACCATTAATCTGACTCGTCATACGGTTAGATATTTGTAGGCCCGCCGCATCATCTTTAGCGCCATTGATACGCAAACCTGAAGATAAGCGTTCCATGGAAGTTTTCAAACCATTGTTCGCATTAGTGAGGTTCTTTTGTGAATTCATTGAAGTCACGTTGGTGTTTACTGAAATAGCCATAAAATATATCCTCTTTACCTGACGTTACGTTAGTGCCTGTCTTGCTGTAATGACGTTAAGCCAGGCCAATCTCATGGGTTACATTCAGTTTAACGGCAGCACTTTGGCTAACTTTAATATTTTTATTTAAATAATTGAAAAAATATATCCATTAGAAATGATTGCAATGAATTAACTCATTGTAACTAAGGGATTACTCAGGAATAAAAAGAAAAGAAGAAGGAAATAAGCTGAGAGCTGTGCAAATTCTTATAGATGGTCTGATTCTATTGCTTGTTCACAAAAATAAAATTAATAGCATGAAACGCGGAAAAAATAGCTATGCCCAAGTACATCATCTAAACAAAAGTTTAGATAGAGACTTGGGCATTAAGCTCATTTTTTATTACTCGACTTAAGGATTAGCCCAGTAATGATAATGCCACCTGAGGCAACTGATTAGCCTGTGCTAACATAGCAGAAGAGGTCTGAGACAGAATTTGCTGCTTGGTCATCTGGGCAGTTTCTTTTGCAAAGTCGACATCTTGAATACGGCTACGGGCGTCAGCCACGTTAGTCTGCACGTTGCCTAAGTTATTAATAGTGAAGCTCATTCGATTTTGAACCGCACCTAAATCTGCACGCTGTGCATCGATTCCAGCCAAAGCGTTATCAATCACAGCTATCGCATCTTGGGCGCCATTTGCAGTACTAATATCAGCCTTGCTCACTGCGTTTAAAGATGAATTACCAGCAGTGGCAGTCACACCGCCACCGAGCAACTCGTTAGCTGTTGTACCTTTAATGGCAAATTTATCAGGTGAAGATAATTTAAGTTCAGCCGTTTTACTGGCGTTTGCTGCACCAGCAGCTTGACCACCTAATTTAGCTGTTGTACCGCCACCATAACCAGCAACTTCTACACCTGCAACACCCTTAGCCGTGATACTAATGACACCTGTTTCTTTATCGTGGCTAACATCGTATCCCGCTTTACCTAAGTCAGTCGCAAGTTGCGCTGAATCACCTTTATATGTCGCTAAATCGTAACTATCTTTTGTACCATCTTTGGCAACAACAGAGAAAGTCCCGGTATCCGCGGCGCTTAAACCAGACAGCGTTGTCTTAACTGAGGCTTCAGCCGTAACACCAGCACCTGCTTTATTAATGTTCTCCGCAACTTTGGCAGCATTGTCACCAGCCGTAATGGCTACAACTTTTCCATTAACAGCAAAGGCTGCATCTGCGGTTGTACCTTGTGTTAAAACAGTCGCCGCTTCTACACCAAATTTAGTGCCTGCACCTGAAACGCTATTATTACCAATTTTATTCGCTGCTGTGCTAGACAACGATACTGAAATCGTTTCATTAGCATTGGAGCCCACTTGGAATTTTTGCGTACCGTACGTACCATCAAGTAATTTCTGACCACCAAAAGAAGTGGTATCTGAAATACGAGTTAATTCTGTTTGCAATGCAGAAAGTTCTTTTTGCATTGATTCTCGATCACTGGTTGAATTCGAGCCATTAGCAGATTGCAGTGACAAATCTCGCATACGTTGCAAAATGTTAGTCGATTCTTGCATTGCACCTTCGGCAGTTTGAGCAATAGAAATACCATCGTTAGCGTTGCGCATTGCAACATCGAGCCCATTAATCTGACTCGTCATACGGTTTGAAATCTGTAGACCTGCGGCATCATCCTTAGCGCTATTAATCCGTAATCCTGACGACAAGCGTTCCATGGACGTTTGCAGATTACCATTGGCTCCACCAAGGTTTTTTTGCGCCTTCATTGATGTGACGTTCGTGTTTACTGAAATAGCCATGTTACATTCCTCTTCTAAGTTGGGTGCCAAGACGTGGAAGCCTGGCTAAATCTTGTTGCCATCAATTGCTGCAACTTTACTTAACGTGCTTAACTCTATTTGCTTAATTTAATTACTTAACCTTCAGACCTTGATGCCTTTCATCATTGAAAACCGTCTTGTTTTAGCGCTTTCGGTTCAGAAGGCATTCGATCTAGATGTAATCAAACAGCGATACGGAACCCACTTTACTAAACACACTGGATACGGCATTGAGTGCGAGTTGTTGCTTCTCAAATTCAGTTATCGCAGTGGCATAATCAAGATCTTCCAATTTGGATAATGCCGAGGTGTTAATCAATTTTTCATCAGTGTGCTTATCAGTATATTTTTCCAGTATCTTTAAACTGTTACCTGCTAAGCCCTGCTGCTGACTCATTTGTTTGACACCACTCCCAACATTATTCAATAACTGTGCCAACTCAGACTGCCCAGAAGGCGTCTGCACTTGGTCAGTATTTTCAAAAAGAGCAATTGCCTTATTTAATGTATTGAAAATACTAACCTCTGGTTCTTGATGAAGGGTAAAGCTGTCACCTATCTTCGGCTCGCCAGCAATTTTTAGTTCAACACCGTCAAAAGTGACTGGCACCGCGGGATCGAACGCCGCTGCGGGGGAGATGATATTGGCGGGAATAGCGTTGTCGGTAACTTGAACATTGATGCCACCAGCACCATCATCTAGAAATGAAACTGTGTAATCAGAGAGAGAAGGTGTCGCGTTAGCTAGCTTAGCGCTAGATACACTAAAATCACCTTGTTGGGACGGCAAATAATTGACGCTATAATCACCCATTGCATTAGGTGACTTCATAAAAGCGGTATCTCCAGCCACATTAGTATTAAGCTGAATACCTGAAGCAATCATGCTATTACGAACGCCTGAGTCGCCTGAGTAAATAATCTGACCATTGTTATCGAATGCGAACGGTTGCGTGTCAGTTTTATTACCTGCAAAGAGATAATTTCCCGATTCATCTTTGGTATTCGCAATTGTCAGCAATTGATCCAAACTTTTGCGCAGGTCATCGGCAATTGTTTGCCGCTCTGCCGCTGTCATACTGCCATTAGAACCCCGTAGCATCATGTCCTTCATGCTCGATACTAGTTTATCTGCTTGGCCAAGTTGACTTTCAGTCTGTTGTAAGTGATTCGTTGCATAATCAATGTTCTTAATAAACTGATCGACGAGTGCATTTTTCTGATTCAAATTATCAATACCCTGTGACGCCACAGGATCATCACCAGCAGTATTGACTTTCTTACCACTGCTCAATTGGTCAAGAATTTTGCTGGTCGCCGTTTGCTTTTGCAGCACACTGGTAATGCTTTGATTAAAAATCTGCGCGGATGATAATCGCATAGTTAAATCTCCTAACGCACTGAGGATAATAAGGTGTCAAAAATCTGCTGTGCAGTCGTCATGATCCGCGCAGAGGCTTGATAGGCTTGCTGAAAACGCATTAAATTTGCTGCTTCTTCATCTAAGTTCACGCCCGACTCACTCTCTACTCGCGCATAAGCTTGTTGATACACGGCCTCTGCCGAACCAACACGCACTTCAGCCGCTTTCGTTTTACTGCCTACCTCGAGCTTAGTGTTCTCGAACACATCAGCTAGGGTCGACTTTCCCCCATTCATCACCTTACTTTCGCTCAACTTAGCCATAGCGACAGCATTAGAGTTATCCCCCGCTGCGAAGGATAAATCGAAGGTAAATCTGTCATTGCCTGCAGCCGCTTTGCTGTCAACTTCAAAGGTAAAACCAAAAGCGCTAATACTCGGAGGCGTATAAGGGGCTGCAGCCCCAAGGGATGTTCCCGCGGCGTCGAATGCTTCATAGGTTGGAGGCACAACTGTGGTATCGAGCTTTATCGTCAACTCACTGCCCGTTACAGGGAAATTTGCGGCATTACGATTGCTAATTTGAGTCAACTTAACTTGAGTATTACCCGAGTTAGCGGCATCTGCGGTAATCTTTGGTGATGCGGCGGCAATGCCTTTAGGGTCTTTCATGACCACTTCAATGCCATTTGAAGCACCCGCTGTCGGGCGAATGGCAAAACGATCGCCAGACGCCATAGCGCCCGCTTTTATGTCAATTGAAAATCCAGATCCACCCGATAAAGTCGAGCCAGTTAACGTCAGTGGCGTAATTGCCCCCGTTTTCGAATCTCTCAGCTCATAAGTTGCAGGCGCGGTAAATGACAGTTCGTAGGCACCACCAGTTAATAAACTGGTGTCATCTATGGTAACGCCTAACGTTGCATTACCCGTATTACCAGAAAAACCTGCTGCACGGCCCAAAGACATCATAGGATCGTTGATATCTTTGAAGATATTGGCACCAACTTGCCCATTGAGGTCAATACCTTGTGCTTGCATTTTATTGAAGTTATCAGCCACGCCCAAGGCTAGTTGATCGAGCTCATGACCCGCGGGAATTAACGTTTGATCACGATAATCAAAAATGGCCCCTAACTGACCGCCAAGTTTACTCGGATCAACAGTGACACTTTGCGAACCAATACTTGAAGTCAATTGGAGCTCATTCGGAAATGGATCACCCGCTTGGACTCCCATCGTCATAGCAATTTCGCCAGAAACCAACATCACTGAGCCACCGAGCATTACGCTCTTAGCACCATTTTCTAATGGAATAACATTCACTTGAGCATACTGGCTTAACTCTTGAACGAGTGCATCTTGCTTATCAAGCAACTGCGCATCCTGATTCGGCGACTTCATTAACTCTAGGTTTAAATTTGCCAGTTCTGTACTGATCTCATTGATACGCTTAGTCATACCTGTGATCTGGTCATTGGTCTGATTAAGCTGGCCATTCAAATACGACTGCATCTGATTAAGACTGCTGGCAACTTGCTGTGCGTTTGTTAGGGTCGAACTCCGAATACCCAAATCTGCAGGCAAATCAGCCACACTATTCAGCCCCGAAAACAGGTCATTCAAGCTTTGTGGCACAACTTTACCTACCTGTGAAAACAGCTGATCTAGCTCACTCAATTTACCGTAGCTGGCTTCGGCGGCGCTTAACGTTGTTTGACCAATGCGTAACTCTCTTGCAGCATAGTCATTGTAGATACGCTTAACGTCATTAACGTAAGTTCCAGTGCCATAAAAGCTACTACCAAAACGCTGCGATTCAAGAGTCGACTGCGTTGCTACTTGTCTGTGGTAACCAGCGGTATTGGCGTTAGCTATATTATTACTGGTAACACCCAGTTGCGACTGGGAGGCAAGCACCCCAGTTCGCGCTATATTCAGTAGATCAACGGCCATTAGTTGACACTCCTATGAACAAACAGGGTTGTAAGATTCATCATTTGTCTTCTCCTGGCAGAATTGATTTCAGTTCTTCACTGATCGACTGCATCACTTTAATCACTTTTTCAGCGTATCGAGGATCAGTGGCATAACCCGCATCCTGCAAAGCTCGGATGAATTGAGTAGGGGAAGCGGCCACTTTTTTCGCATCTTGATAACGTTCACCTTCGGCAATGAAGGACACAAAATCGTTAAAGCTATGCTCGAAATCACTATAAACTCGGAAGTCAGCTTTTTGCTGAACAGCAACACCGTGCTCAAATTCTAAGGTACTGACGTTAGCCTTATCGCCTAACCAACGACGATCAGCTTTAATGTTGAATAGGTTATGACTCGGCGCACCGTTATTGCCGCGGACGATTTTTTGTCCCCAGCCAGTTTCCAGTGCCGATTGCGCCAATAATACTTCTGGTTGGGTACCTAATGTTTTTGCGGCTTTTTCAGCATGTGGATATAAGGTCGCTAAAAATTCTTCTCGACTACCGAACCTGACAATCTTTTGGGTTTCCCTAAATGCTGCCGTCGGCAAAACTTGGCCGCTAATCACAGGTTCTACCACTGAAAGTGATTGTTCACTCCAGCTCGGCTTAGGCGTATCGATAGCCAGTGAACGATTAGGCGTATCAATGTCCATTGATGAATTGGCATCTTCAGCTCTATCCGGTTCAAATACAGGCCGAGCGATAGCAGCCGGCACACCATGATTTACAACTGTGGGTTCAACCACAGGAGCGGCTGAACTCTGCATAGGCACATTAAGCGCTTTATCGTCGTGGAGCATTTTCATGCCACCATCGTCACGCAATACCGATGCAGGCGTGAAATGACTTGTTTCGGGAGAGAGTTGCTGCACCATCATATCGGCAAGGCCCAATACACCTTTGTCAGATAAATCGACCGATAACTGCTGATCGCGCATCTGCTCGTAAAACTGAGTGTATTGGCTATTGAGTGGACTATCAGACTGAAAAACCGCATTGGCATCGCGCATACTTTTCATCAGCATTTGCACGAAAATACCTTCAAATTGTTGGGCGACCTTTTTCAAGGCGCCCTTCTCATCTTTCTGAGCCTGAGCGCGGAGTGAATCTAGCCCGCCCAGGTCAAGAAAATGTGATGAACTTGAAAGCTTTTCCATGATTTTCCCGACAGAAATTAGATGATGATAAGTTCACCATGCAAAGCTCCTGCCACTTTTAATGCTTCAAGTATTGCTAACACATCTGAAGGGGCTGCACCGACTAAGTTAACAGCTCTAACCAGCTCATCCAGCGTAGTGCCTGGATTAAACATAAACATACGACGGTCACTTTCTGTCGCTGTGATCGTACTATTACTCGTGACGGTTGTTTGACCATTTGCCAACGCGTTAGGCTGCGAAACCTGTGTCGCCTCCGCAATAGTGACAGTCATGCCGCCATGGGTAATCGCCGCAGGGAGTAAGCGTACGTTTTGCCCAACCACTATGGTTCCAGTACGTGAATTAACGATCACTTTGGCAGATTCCTCTGCGGGAACAACATCGAGGTTTTCAAGCGTTGCTAAAAAGGAGACCCGTTGTGATACATCACGTGGAGCTGTTACCTGAACAGACGTCGCATCTAAAGGACGCGCCATATCAGGACCTAATAGATCATTGATCGCATCGGCCATGCGCTGCGCAGTAGAGAAATCCGAACGACGTAGGTTAAACGTCAAATAATCGCCAGTTGAAAATGGGGTTGCCACACTACGCTCAACAATCGCGCCATTGGGTATACGACCTACAGTTGGCGTATTTTGAATCACCTTTGAACCATCTAAACCATCGGCACTAAAACCACTCACCACTAAGCTGCCTTGGGCTATGGCATACACATTACCGTCTACCCCTTTCAAAAAGGTCTGTAATAAGGTGCCACCGCGTAAGCTTTTGGCTTCACCTAAGCTAGATACCGTCACGTCAAGATCTTGACCAGGTTTGATAAAGGCGGGCATATCCGCGTGTACGGCTACCACTGCAACGTTTTTAATTTTCGGTTTGACGTTGTCAGGAAGATTAATCCCAAAGTTTTTGAGCATAGTCATAAAGGTCTGCTCGGTATAACTGGTTTTTTCCCCCGTTCCCGGTAAACCGACCACTAAGCCATAACCAATCAACTGGTTACTACGCACACCTTGCACATTGGCAATATCTTTAATTCGTTCAGCCTGACTAGGTAGAGAAAACACTAGCATGGCAACGGCTAACACCAGTTTATATTTCATGATACGACTCCTTAGAAGGGCCACCAGTCGCTCATAAAGAACTGGCTTAACCAGCCCACTTTTTGAGCATCTGCGAAAGTGCCTGTGCCACTGTATTGGATACGGGCATTAGCCATTCGCGTTGAATCGACAGTGTTATCGGGTTTAATGTCCTGCGAGCGAACGAGACCTGTGACGCGAATAAACTCATCACCGTTATTGATTGAGATCCATTTTTCGCCGCGGATCACTAAGCTGCCGTTATTCAACACTTGCATCACGTTTGCCGAGATGCTGCCATCTAAACTGTTGCTCTGATCCGCATCCGATTCACGTTTAGTGTTCATGCTATCTTTATAACGTAAATCAATTGGCACTCCGCCAATAGACACGTTACTGCCACCGGCAAAAATGGGGTCTAAAGTCATGTCGGAGCCTTTTTTAATCTGATTGCCTGCACTCTTCTTAGCTTGAGTCGACTCTTTCAAAACGATAGTGATAATGTCACCCACTTTGTGAGCACGAATATCCGAATACAAGCTAGATGCTTGACTGTCTTGATAAATAGAACCAGTCGCGGCAATTTTTGTTGGCGGAGCCTCTGGGTATACCGGCGCGTAAAAGGGATCATCCGCAAGGGGTTTCTTTTGCGTCGAGCTACAAGCTGCAAGCAATAACGCGACGGCCAACACAAGATATCTAGCCATGATGTTTGCCTCTATAAATTCTGAGTCACATAAGACAGCATCTGATCTACCGCTGAAATCACTTTGGAGTTCATCTCGTAAATGCGCTGACTTTCGATAAGGTTCACCAGTTCCTCGGTCACGTTCACGTTAGAGGTTTCTAAGGCGCCTTGACGAATTGCACCCATGCCATCTAACGAAGCGGTACCTTGAATGGGCGTACCACTGGCACCAGTTTCCGTATATAAGTTTTGTCCCATAGGATCTAGACCCGATGGATTAATAAAATCCGTCATAGTCAACTGACCCACGACTTGGTTCTCAGCGGTACCCGGCGTTTTTACTGAAACTTCACCCTCTGCTGAAACGGTAATACTGGTCGCATTATCAGGAATAGTGATCGCGGGTTGTAGCAAATAGCCAGAACCTGGCGTCACAATCTGACCCGTATCGTCTAAGGTAAACTGACCGTTTCGGGTATAGGCCGCAGTACCATCGGGTAGCTGGATTTCAAAAAAGCCGGGACCTTCAATCATGAGATCCAGTGAGTTATCCGTCGTCAGCATGTTACCCTGAGTAAACATTTTTTGAGTAGCGACGACTTTCGTACCCGCACCTATGTTTAATCCGTTGGGTAGCTTAGTGTTAGATGCACTAACACCACCTGCTTGGTTAACTGTTTGATAGAGTAAATCTTCAAATACTGCGCGGCTTTTTTTGTAGCCCACAGTGCTAGCGTTCGCTACGTTGTTTGAAATCACTGAAATATCAGTTTGCTGTGCGTCTAAGCCAGTTTTACTAATCCATAACGCCGGATGCATAATCTATCTCCTAACTAATACGCATTAATGAAGATGAAGCGCGATCATTCTCTTCCGCGGTTTTCATCATCTTGACTTGCAATTCAAACTGGCGCTGAAGATCAATCAAAGACACCATTTCATCAACAGGGTTAACGTTACTGCCCTCTACGGCACCACTTTCAACTGCGACGAAAGGGTCTGCTGGTGCTGCTTCACCTGACATTTGTCGAAATAATCCATCTTCACCACGCATCATCTGCGCATTGCCGGGATTGACTAACTTCAATCTCGCCACTTCTTCTATCACTTCAGCAGTCGCCCCTTGAGGGCGAACAGACACTATGCCATCCTGTGAAATTGACACTTTATCAATAGGTAATGGCAGCACTATCGGACCAGCGTCCCCCATTACGGGATTGCCTCTGTCGTTATACAACATGCCCGTCGCATCGAAACTGAGACTACCTGAACGGGTATAAGCTTCACTGCCATCTTTCGCCTGAACGGCAAACCAGCCATCGCCTTTAATGGCAACATCGAGATCCCGTCCAGTGGTTTTTATCGGACCAGAGCGAAAATTAGCTGACGGAGATTCTGTCATCGCAAACACCCTTGAAGGCAACCCTTCACCGAAGGCTTGCATCGATCTGGCCTGTGCCATATCTGATTTAAAACCATCGGTATTAGCGTTGGCTAAGTTGTTCGCACGGAGCGCCAGCTCATTCATATTTTGCTTGGCACCACTCATGGCGACATAAAGGAATTTGTCCACAGACTGCTCCGTCAAATTTTCTACATGACAATAGCAAAGCAAGCATCATGCCAACAAAATTGACGTTTAATTTACTGATAGAATTGAAGAATAGGAAAATGAAGTGAATTGACAGCTAGATAAAGGCTAAGTGTTGCCACTGGCGGCAACACCTTAGTCAAACAATGTAATGATTAGCGGATTTGTAATACGGTTTGTTGCAACGTGTTGTTCACTTCAAGGGTACGAGAGTTCGCTTGGAAGTTACGCTGCGCAGAAATTAAATCAACCAGTTCAGTGGTCAAATCGATGTTCGATTGCTCTAACGCCGATGAACTGATGCTACCAAAAGTACCACTATTTGCCTGACCCGCTAACGCTGGACCTGAAGCTAAACTGGCTTTCCACGACGTATTACCCACTTGCGTTAAACCTTGTTCGTTAGCAAAACGAACTAAAGCAACCCGTGCTAAAGGCACGGTTGAACCATTAGAATAACTCGCGGTCACTAAACCATCTTCGCCGATTTCAACGTTAGTTAAGCGACCTACAGTCGTACCATCTTGCGTCAACTGAGTTGCACCAAAAGGAGCAGCATATTGCGTTGGGGCATTAAACTTCACAGTCAACTCTTGAGTACCATCGGCACCAGCCCCTAAAACACCCGCACCACTGACGCCCAAAGTCTCAGTCTTGACTATAGCAGGATCGCTACCTGTGTAGACACCAACAGAATTGAATTTGAGTACAGAGCCTTTCCAACCACCAGCAGTTTGAGCCGTGCCCGTTGCATCAGGTGTACCATCGCCTGTGGTATCTGTTTGATAAGTACCAGCAGGACCAGCTAGATCGACTTGCTTTCCATCAACAGCATAGTAAGCCACCCAATTGTTCTCACCATCGTACGAACCATCTTTGGGCTTAACAAAATAAGTGGTCATAATATGCGGCTCACCGAGTGAGTCATAAATTGTCATTGATGTAACGCTATTGTAGGTTTTTGCATCTAGAGGATCGAATGCCGCGGGGTCGAGTGCACTTTCCTTAGCATTTAAGTTCATTTGCAAAGTAACATTCTCAGTCTTTACAGGGCTACCTGCAGTGTCTGGTATTTGTACCGGCTTAGCCGTCGTTAAACTCACTGATGTTGAGTTCCCATCTTTATCCACTGGGAAAGTTTGCAAATAATTACCAGAAGAATCAACCATGTAATTATTTTTATCGACCGTAAATGCTCCAGCACGGGTAAACGAGTGGTCTAATGTACCCAGTTCAGAGGCTGTAACGAAAAAGCCACCCCCTTTAATCGCCATATCAAGGGAGTTATTCGTCAACTGTAAGCTACCTTGATGGAATTGCTGCGCCACTTTACTCGTAGCAACACCACCACCCACGGCAGTTTTAGCATTTGAAAAAATAGAATTAGCGTAAACATCCGCAAATTCAGCTCGGGATTCTTTAAAGCCAATGGTGTTCGCATTAGCAATGTTATTCGCCGTAGTGTTTAAATCTTTCTGCGCGGCAGAAATGCCACTCAATGCAATGTTAAACGACATAATTCACCTCTACATTTAACTCAATTCATTTATGAGCGATTTACGCCCAATTCGGATGCTGCAAAAATTCTTTTATACAAGCTTAGGTTTCAGACACAGCTAACACATCGGTTAACTTGATGCCCATACCGCCTCTCAAGTTAAGAATCGCGCCAGTACTGGCCGTACCGAGAGAAACGCTGGTCACATGAGCATAGGTCGAGACTGGCAATTCTTGGGATTTCCCATCCACTAAACCACTCGCCTTGATCGTATAGTTACCTGCGGTTACAGGTTTTCCATCTTTATCGAGGCCATCCCAGTTAACATCGACATTCCCCCCCTTACTGCCATCAACTTTAAAGGTGGTCACAACTTGGCCTTTCTCATCCTCAACACGTACAGTAACTTCAGGAATTTTTGCTGGCGTGCTAATCACACCTTTTATTGTTGGGCTTTCAGCTGAAATGTTACCTGTATCAGTTGGGATCAACACCTTGCGACCAACAAGTCCTGATGCCTGTAATGCTTGGCTTGATGTCATAACACCGTTTAAATTAACGATTTCCTTATTCAACTTAGTAATACCATCAACCGTCGAGAATGATGCCATCTGCGCAATCATTTGGTCGTTGTCGACGGGCTTAAAGGGATCTTGCATCGATAACTGTTGGCTTAATAACGAGAAAAAGTCATCTTGAGTTAACTGTTGGCTTTTCGCTTCCGGTACTATCGAATCTTTTGGCAGACGTATGCCATCAAGAAACGGATTGCCCGTTGAACTAGTTGATGAATTGGTCGTAACGGCATTTGACTGACTCTTATTTTGAGCCGTCTGCGCCGATGCTTGGTTAATTTGATTAATGAGGCTCACAGCTTACCTCCTAAGTAACACATGTTATTTACCCATCCCAAGTGTTTGTTGCAGCATAGACTTAGCTGCTTCAGCGACCTGAACATTCATTTGATATGAGCGCGAAGCAGAAATCATATCTGCCATTTCTTCCATGACATTAACATTCGGTTTATAAATAAACCCGTCCGCATCCGCCATTGGATGATCGGGCGAATATTCTTTTAGTAGTGGTCGATCACTTTCAACAATACCTTTTACCGCAACACCTTGTGAGGCTTGTTGCTGGCTTTGCGCTTTAGCCATTTCAGCTTCAAAAATAGGATGACGGGAACGATAGGTCTTATCTACGCTACTCGAGACGGAATCAGCGTTAGCTATGTTACTCGCGGTGGTGTTTAGCCTGACCGATTGAGCAGACATTCCCGAGCCAGCAACATCAAATATGCTAAATAAACTCATGATTAATCCCCTCTCAACGCTTTCTTCATGCCACTAAACTTACTATCTAAAAAACCTAGCGACATTTGATATTCAAGTGCATTTTGCATGAATGCCGATTGTTCCTGTTGGATATCAACAGTATTACCATCACCGGTATCGGGTTGATTTGGCACACGGAACTTAACAAATTGACCAGTCAACTCAGCAAGACCAAAATGCTTGTCTGTCTCTTGCATTTCAAGACTATTACGCTGCTGTTGTTGGCCACGGGCGGCCTGCATTGCCGCAGAAAAATCAACATCGCGGGCTTTATAATGTGGCGTATCGGCGTTAGCGATATTGCTCGAAATGACTTCAGCTCGCTGCGCTCTAATACCGAGAGTGTACTGATGCACACCCAGTGCATTATCAAAATTGATCGCCATAAAATTGCCTCCTCGTGTTACTCACGGAAACAAAGCAATTCATGTGCCAACATCAGGAGACAATGAAAATAACAATTAGGATAAGCAAGTGATGGGTAAAAAATTACCGACAAATGTCGGTAATTTCTTTAAAGCTGTAGACTTAAGTCTTTTTCTGGTAATAAATCCCTGGGTTACAACGGACCATATCAAATTCGTCCGTTAAACCAGCGATAGATTCGGAAGCACCAAGAAATAGAATACCTTTTGGATTAAGAGCGGCAGCGAATTGCCGCAAAATTTTTGCCTTTGCCTCAGGCGCAAAATAAATCAGCACATTGCGGCAAAAAATAATGTCGAACTTACCAAGTAAGCTATAACTTTCAAGCAGATTATGTGCTCTAAAGTTCACCAAACGCTTAACATTATCCTTTAACTTCATATTGCCTGAAGGCAAAGCATCAAAAAACTGACGCTTACGCTCTTCGGATAAACCGCGCGCTAATGCCAAACTATCGTACTCAGCATTTTTGCAACGTTCCAACATGGAAGGCGACAAATCCGTGGCTTGAATTGACGCACTACCCGCAAGCGCACCAGGCTTCTTCTGTTGATACTCAAGAATCGTCATCGCCAATGAATAGGGTTCTTGCCCAGACGAACACGCGGCCGACCAAATCTTAAGTGGACGACCTAAACGACTATACTCAGGTAACAAAACGTTATGCAATAACTCAAATGGATAACGATCACGAAACCAAAGGGTTTCATTGGTCGTCATAGCATCGATCACTTCAGCCCGAAGCGCACGTTCCGTTGGCTTCATCGAATGCTTAACCACATCGGATAAGGATGGCAGGTTATATTTCCCCATCAGAGGAGCTAGACGACTGCGCACCAGATATTGCTTATTTTCACCCAGTACGATGCCGCTGTGTTGTTCTAAGAACAACCTAAATTGATTATATTCAGCTTCAGCGAGTGATTTATTTGGCACATTCACATCCTAAATCCTATAGCAAGCACCAAAATCAGTGCGAAACCATCATGTTATAAAGTCGAGATTATAGCGTAAAGCGTATCTAGGTACTAACTACTGCACTTACAAACTTAAGTGTTTATTCACGGCAGCAGCCAGTTCGTCGGGATTAAACTTAGCGATAAAGTCATTGGCCCCCACTTTTTGAACCATTGCCTGATTGAATACACCACTTAACGACGTATGCAGTACCACTTTAATATGCTTGAGCTTAGGATCGTCTCGGATCTCAGCGGTCAGGGTATAACCATCCATTTCAGGCATCTCAATATCTGAGATAATGAGAGGGATTTCATCGGCAACATTGTCCATTTCTTTGGCGATTTCTTTAAGCTTATCTAATGCTTCTCGACCATCTTTTGCGGTATCAATTTGTAAGTTCAATGACTCGAGTGAACGAATAATTTGCTTACGCGCCACGGCAGAATCATCGATAACCATAATATGGTAATGCTGGGTTCTGTCGAGGGTCAGCTTTTCATTGGCTTCTTCACTGATAGCGGTTTTAACCGGTGAAATCTCATCTAAGATTTTTTCTACGTCGAGAATTTCAACCAATTCACCTTCAATCTCAGTTACAGCCGTCAGATAAGAATAACGACCGGCACCTTGCGGCGGAGGCATAATCGCTTCCCAATTCATGTTGATAATCCGCTCAACAGAACTGACCAAGAAACCTTGAACACTGCGGTTATATTCAGAAATAATGATGAAACAGTTTTCAGTACTCGCTAAAGGTCTACCACCTGTTGCCGCACTCAGATCAATAACTGAAATAGTCGTACCGCGAATATGCGCGACACCTTTAACATAAGGATTAAGTTTAGGCAAAGTTGTCAGTGGCGGGCACTGCAGTACTTCTTTCACCTTAAACACGTTAATCCCAAACCGTTGACGACCGTTTAATTTAAAAAGCAGCAATTCTAAACGGTTTTGACCAACGAGCTGGGTTCGTTTGTTGACTGAATCAAGAATACTCGACATAACTCTGCCTTGTTGTTCTGTTTATGTACGGCCCTATGACTCGTTTGAGTATAGGCATATTAATTGCTTACGTCTTATCTATCGATAAACATAGTCGAAACTGAGTCAATCTTCTGACAGTGATGCAAAATATTATTACAGTGGTCAGCTTCGAACTTGATAAAAGTATAGGTGCATTCTGGCGTTACAAGCTAGTCTCTTCATTATGAAAGTAAATTTAGTCTGTTTTTTTAGTGTTTTCGCCCTCTTCATGCCCGCTTTTGCGAGTGCAGAGCCTATTGTTCCCACCGTATCGGCCATCTCAGAATTAGCTAAAGCGCTTATTTCAGAAAAGATATCCGTGCCAGCGAATGCCAAAGTCGATATTTCGCCGCAAATAGTTGACGCAAGAATGCTGCCGTCACTATGTTCGTCGCCAATTCAGGTTGAATTGGCTAGTGACAGGGAAATTAGCCGTAATAACACCCTAAAAGTCAGCTGCAATACGCAAGAGCTCGCTTACCCTTGGCAGATTTATATCTCGGTTAGAGTGGATATTTTATTCCCCGTTGTTGTCACAACTGAAACCTTAGCGCCTGGCGAACTCATCTCCCCTAGCCAAGTTGAAATCCGTTACATTGAGCAAAATAGTTTACGAGGCGCTGAATTTGATGACCCAAGTAAATTAGCTGGTGTGCGAGTCAAACGACGCGTCTCGAAGGATTATCCTATATTGAGCAATAACTTATGCTTTGTGTGTAAAAACGACTCGGTATCTATTTATGTTCGTTCTAACTCCTTCGAGCTCAAAACTGCGGGCGAAGCCCTACAGGATGGCAATAAAGGCGATCGGATCAGAGTTAAAAATAGCAGTTCAAACAAAGAACTAGATGCTATAGTCACGGGCATTGGCGAAGTTGAAGTAAGAATGTAAAATAATCTAAAGCTTTTTTATAAGCTGCCGATACCCCAGTTAAGAAATCCCGTACACACGACGCTGGAGCCGAAAATGGCAATTGATATTAGCAAACTCAACACTGCAACGACCACACAAGTTCGTTCAGGTGCAACTAAAACTAGCAGCGATCAATCTGCTCAAGTTGCCACAAAATCGACAACACCACAAAGAAGCGACTCAGTGGTGATTACAGCGCAAGCGCAACAACTTCAAGGAGCTCAGACTAAAATGGCGAGCCTTCCTGAAGTTGATCAAAAGAAAGTGGCCGAAATTAAACAGGCTATCGCCGAAGGCCGCTATAAAATTGACCCTGAAAAGTTGGCTGCCAATATTGCAAGTTTTGAAGCCGAACTTAATGACTTGAATAAAGAGTAACTATGACTGAAATAGCTAAACTGGTAGATCTACAACACGCCCATTTGGCTGTTCTTAAGCAAATCATACTCAAGGAAAAAGGCGCTTTGGTTGACCAAAACGCCGATTTACTGCTTTCTCTTGCTAACGAAAAATCACAATGTCTGAAAGAACTCAAGACTAATGACGATATTCTGGCAAACCACACTGATAAGTCTCAACTCACTCAGCAAAGTGAACTCGTGCATAAAATGGCCGTTGTCAAAGACGCATTAACTGAATGCAAAGAACTGAACGATCAAAATGCCAGTTTAATTGAGATGAATTTAGCCAGCCTGAATCGCTTCGCTCAAGCTTTACAAGCTAGCAGAAACGCCTCCAGCCTTACGTATAACGATAAAGGCAAGACCTCAACTATCTCAAGTTTAGGCAATGATTTAAAGGCCTAACAGGCGCATCAATTTCCACTCTGTATTTCCCGCGTCTAAGCTCTGCTTTGATTAAAGATTAGACTTTGATACTTGTGCAGAAAAAGAAAAGCCGCATAACTACTCGCATAGTACGCGGCTCAATAGAGTCATGTAGAAATGACTAGAAATACGTGACTTCTTTCACTCGCTGTGGACGACTCTGTTGTTGATACAGCGCCCATACCTGTGAAAAATCCAGTTCTAACTCAGTGACATAATGATCGCCAGCTGGATAACTCTTAACGACCCGCGCCCCACGGATCACACCAGACACCGACGCTTTAACATTATCGTCCGTCAACATCCAATCACTGACACTGCTGTTTGCCGTTATTTTCTGCCCATAAACTTGTTCTGCTAATTCACGATAGGCCACAATTTTTGATGCTTGCATGGCCATCAACACTCTTTGTGATTGCTCTTTAGCCGGTTGAGTCGCTAAGGGCGCATATCCTATGGCCGTTAACTTAGGAAAACTCGGCGGCGGCACATCTTCCCATTGCACATATCTATCTTTAGCAGCGCAGCCAGTTAGCATTAGCGCCGCAATAACTAAAAAGTAGCGTTTCATTTTCCATCTCCTAAAACACGGACTTCATTCATGCCTGGACTCGCCTGACGATATAAGATGCCATTTTGTGACACAATTTGCTCCGAAGGCTGCATGTAGTTTGCCAACTCTTTTTGAGTCACAAAAGTTTGAGAGGCCGATACCACACGATTGTTACTTATGTTCACAATCCGAGTATTGATCGCCATACCATTGGTAACGGGGCTCATAGTCGATACAACAAGATGCTCAACGGGAAGATTTTTCGACAATTGTTGCCAATCTCGCGTCAAAATAAAATCCCCATTAGCCGTCACTCTCAAGCCATCAGCTAAATTTAAATCCACTACATTAAACTGAAAGCTATGGAGCGACGTCATTAATCCTTGCTGTAACTGCTGCGCCAACGCATTTGTGCCATTCATGTCACCCACTAATACTGGGGTTGCGACAACAATTGGTTGATCAGAACGCAGAGCATCATTTTGCTTAACGAGCTCTGTCACAATTCGCTGTGCTAAATGGTTGATCACTGCCGTTGGCGGCAACCCATTGCCATCCACTAAACTCGGCTTGGGCGGTGTAACCGATTTAGCCACACATCCACCTAACATCAGTAATGTTAAGGGAATAATCACACGCTTTAGCATTGGATTTACCTCATCTGTGGGTGTACTGGCAATTAAATCACTCACACTCTACGCGTCTCATTTTTGTGAGTAACAAAAGCCAGCAATCTTCGGACCAAAATTGCTCCAGCCCGACAATATTATGCTCATACGCTGTATATCGACTGCGCCAATGGAAACTTTATCGAAAACTCTCGTTAGTCAGGCATGAAATTTGCTTTGTCGGTATATTAGATTAAGTGTCAGGAAACTGGCTCGATTAGCAAGCTCGCCAATAGCTTAGCGATAAGGATTGTATTGATGCACATACCACGTTCAGCTTCGCTCATCATTTTGAGCCTTGCACTGCTGTCTTTGCCTACTCGGGCCGAATGGATAGAAGCCAGTGGTGAAGCGACTATTATCAATGGTAATACGGCTCAAGCAAGGGAAGAAGCGATTAATCAAGCCGTTAGCTACGCGACATTAAGCACGGGCATTCAAATCTCCAGTGAACAACAAACCTCTAACGGAAACCTTACACAGAATAACTTCGCGATAAATCGCAACGCCCAAGCCATCAGCATCCAACTCGTTAGCGAACGAATCCAGGGAAACAAAATTTATGTGTCCCTACGACTCGATCTAAATGATGATCCTACGCAGCAGTGTCCAAATGGACAATTAAAGGCTGCGATTCTAATCCCTCAAGCACAAATTAAAGATCGTACTCAGCTCAGATACGGACAGCTTTCAGGCTTTGAAGAAGTTATTTCCGAAAAATTAGGCAGTGTTATAGAAGATTACTCTTCCACAGGTTTTAGCCACACTCACGCTGAAGAGCTGCTCGATATTAAACAAGATCTAGTGGATATTCGCGGTTATCGACTCCCAAGCTGGCTCAGTGAAATTACCGACAGCCAATATATCCTCCAACCACAAATTATGGATATCTCAATGGAGCCAGTGCAGGCAACCTTCCTAGGATTTTGGGATGAAGCTCCACTCAGGCAATTCCAGTTCAAACTTAGCCTCTATCATGGGATCAGTGGCGAAGAAGTTTGGAGTAAAAGCTACAGCACATCGGCGCCATGGGAATTTGAAGAACAAGCCATTATTGCCCCGAATACGGACAGATTCTGGCGATCATCCTATGGCAAAAATATTACTAAGTTAATGCAACAGGCTACCCATGATTTAGACAGCACACTCAATTGCAGACCCTTACTCGGCCAAGTCGTGAGCCGCCAAGCGGACAGGATCATTTTAAATCTCGGCCGTAAACATGGCATTCGTGTCGGGGATAAATTCCAAGTCGTATTACAGCAAAACCTACCCGATCGACTCAATGAAATGCGCGCCGTCGCAACCAAAAGCCGAGCCACGGTAAAAATCGAACAAGTGAGTGAAGAAAGCTCTACAGCAGTACTTTTAGACCAAAATGCAGCTTACAATGTGCAGATAAACGACATAGCGCTTAAGATTTAAGCAACTAAATCATAAGCCTTTTAATCAGAGATAAAACCAGTATAATCACTGTCGTCTCTCTATAGCTCAACAGGATAGAGCAGCCGCCTCCTAAGCGGCCGATCGGGGTTCGAGTCCCTGTGGAGAGACCAGATAGTGCTTATGTGATTTCAACTTCACTTGAAGAGTTTTCTGATAAGCATGATTTCCAGAAACACAATTTACAGCTTCCTCTGTCTATCCCCCTTAAAAAACAGCTCTCTTAATCGTTACTATAAAATCCAATACTAGGATATAGCCACATTGCGCCATTTCCCTAAACTTGGCTAAGTCAGTATAATCCGACACATTGATGTTTGATGAGCCTTCAGGGCTCAACCTAGGAGAGCTTGCTTGGCCAACACTTATATCCCGCTAGAACAATACCGCCGTAAGTGGATTTTCAACAACAAAGACTTGCCTGTCACTGACGAAGACAAGGCGCATATCCTGCCGTTAACAGATAAAAATGCGATGGAAATCTGGAATCAATGGATCAGTAACAAGAGTAGTCGTGCGGAGCAATTTACTAAGGGAGACTGGGCGGCGAAGGCTGATGCTTGGGTGGAAACAGATCATTGGCAGAGTGCTTGGGATAGTGAAGAGAGCAGTTTACCCGACATGTTAGCCGAGTTTATACAATGGCCCGATGAGACAACCGTCTATTTTTGCTATGAAAAATATCAGATTATTGAAACTCGTTGGGATGTGTTCGTCCGTAATTGGAAGTGTTTTCTCTTCTTCGACGACGGTCCAATTTTGATCTCACCAAAACAGAAACAAGCTGTGATGTTCGAACAGAGTGGTCAGTACAAGCTAGGCACTCGCGGATAATTTTCACGCAGAAAGTCTAACGCTGATGATTTGCCGCCGATAGTTTTATATCAATAGTTTAACGCGATGAGTCATCTTGTAGGCATGCTCATACTTAATGATGAGTATGCCATATTTAACCATTTTCGAATGATGCTTAGGCACAATTAGCCTATCTCTCCCCTCTTCTTTAGATTAACATCCATTTTCGGTGCCGAGTATTTGAGAAGTTGGGGTCAACTTTCTGCTGTAAATACTCATAAAAATCTGCTTAAAACCCAATAATTAAAATAGAAAAATGAGGTGTATTATGAAGTTACTCTCCACTCTTACCCTAGCAAGCGCGCTGTTATTACCCCACACATTAATGGCCAAAGAAGTATCAGGTGTGCAAGTCGCAGATACTGTGACGTTAGATAGCCAAGCATTACAGCTCAATGGCGCGGGCGTTCGCAGTAAGTTCTTTATGGATTTATATGTGGGCAGTCTGTATTTGCCAGCAGCCTTGAGTAGCACAGCAGCGGTTATCGATGCTCCGATTGCGGCAATCCGCCTTAACATTACCTCTGGCATGATCACCTCAGAAAAAATGCGCGATGCGATCACCGAAGGTTTTGAGCACGCGACGGCAGATAATACCGCCGATATTCAACCGCAAATCGATGCCTTTATGGCGCTGTTTAACGAAGAAATTAAAGAAGGCGACCAATTTACCTTAGTCGCCAATAAAGCCCGCGGCGTGACGGCCTATAAAAATGGTCAGGAACAAGCCACCATCGAAGGTGAAATGTTCCGTCAAGCACTGTTAAAA
Source organism: Shewanella septentrionalis (assembly GCF_025370265.1). NCBI lineage: Bacteria > Pseudomonadati > Pseudomonadota > Gammaproteobacteria > Alteromonadales > Shewanellaceae > Shewanella > Shewanella septentrionalis. Next base: position 170,689 of record NZ_JAMTCC010000001.1, read on the forward strand.
ATTTGGCTAGGTGACAAGCCAGCCCAGAAAAGCCTCAAAGAGGCCATGCTAGGCAAATAACTAACATTAACGTTAGAATTTGAATTCGATATCCAAGGCCGCAGCGCCTTGGCTATCCATATCAAGCGCGGCTTGGTCGGTCACTTCTAGCTCCCCATCAAAGTAATATCCGGCGTAAAGATTCACTGTTATTGCAGACGTTGCTCGCCAACCACCGCGCAGATAACTCACCCATTCGTTCGTTTCCACTACAGTGTCATCGTCTTCGATCAGGAATCGCTCAGTACGACGCGAACTACCAAAGCCAATATTCCAATCAGGATTGAATTGATAACTGAGCTCTAATCCTGCAGGACCACTAAAACCAGCTTGGAAAGGATTAGCGAGTGCCCAATGTTCATCTATCTGCCAGCGCATTGCGAGATAAGGCACAGTGCGAACTTCATCGATATCATTAAGATACGCGACACCAACACCAATCATATTCCCCGAATCAAATGCATACATGGCAGATGCCACAACACCGTAACTCTGGGCTTCGCTGGCCGATGCAGTGTCGGCGTAGGCATATTGGATCTGCGGCGCTAAAAAGAAGGCCCAATGTTTATCCATGCGATAATTTAACGACACTCCGGCACGGTAACGATTGATATGATCCCAATTCTGCCCGTCGATACCAAACAGCGGTGCGACATTGTTAGCACCAGTGAGCGTGATATTGCGCCAATCATAATCCAGCCTGTCGTAACCCACACGAAAGCCCAAAGACCATTGCTGATTTAACGGAACATTCATCCCTGCACTCAGTAATAAACTGTCCCTTTGTAGCTCAGTATTACCATTGGCAACCTCGGCACTCTGGGTGCTGATCTGCGCGACACTTAATCTAAAAGGCTTGTATTCCTGCGAAGGTTTATCCGCTGCAATAGCAGCACAGCTCATTAACGGCAACAGTAATACAGCGCTTTTCAGCAGGCGCAGTTTTGCGCTCGATGGTGAGAGTTCTCGGTTAGCCACGTCAGCTCCTTGCATTTAAATTGATTAACAGATTTTTGCGCATAATACGCGCTATCGAGCTAAAAGGTTCATGCTTTCAATATTCAGATACAAAATAATACCTTTATATTGTGCAAATTTTATTAAACCCGATGCGCCTTCAGGAACATGTCGGCACAACCCAAAATATACGCATTTCTATCGTTAGCGAGTTCATCGGCCGCTAACCCCAATTCTAATTTGAGTTTTAGCTCACCAAACAACATTAAACATAAACGCACCGCACTGTGGTGAGCGTTACCAAATCGATATTGCCCTATCGCCTCTACTTTCACTAAATAGTCAGCCAGCAATCCCACTATATGTTTCGGGCCCGCATCGAAGAACAACTGCGACACTTCGGGATGGCTTTCAGATTGCGCCACACAGGCTTTGAATACCGTAATAGCTTCAGGGCTGACGATCATCTCCCCAAATTGCAGGGCAAATTGGGTTAATGCGGATTCCGGCTTAGTGGGATCACTTAACAAATCATCATTAAGATTATGGCCAACACATTTAGATTCAATTGCCGCAACAAATAATTCATCTTTACTGCCGTAATGGGAATAAACGGTTTGTTTCGACACGCCTGCAAGCTTGGCAACCTCATCCATACTGGTATGGGGAAACCCTTGACGACAAAATAAATCAATAGCAGCCACAAGCACTTGCTGACGTTTTTGTTCGCTACGGCTCAGAGGTAACTGCGTCTCAGAGGAATGCGTCATATCGACTCTCGAATAGGTAGACCTAATAAATTGGCATTAGTTAAGCACAAAATAGACTAGACAGTCTAGTTCCACACAACTAGACTAGCAAGTCTAGTTACATAGCATTAACGTTTAACTTACAGCGGAAGCACTTAAAATGGATCGAACTGCCCGACGTTCTTGGCGCACTATCAGCGTCTGCGTGTTTGCTTTAGTCACATTATCCGCCTGTCAAAAGGAAGTCACTGAACACGCCACGACAACCATACTGCCCACAGTCACGAGCCAAGCGTTGATCCTGACACTAAGCTATGAGCACGAGCAGACCTTCACGGGGACTATCCGTGCGGGCAACACAACTGGCGTCGGCTTTGAACTAGCAGGAAAGTTAAACGAACTACAGGCCGATTCCGGCATCAAAGTGAAGCAAGGTCAAATACTGGCAATTCTCGATACCCGACTACTCGAAGCCGAGCGTCAAGAGATCCAGGCGAGTCTGGCGCAAACCCAAGCCGATGTTGATCTGGCCACCAGCACTCTAAAACGTAATCAAGAATTGAAAAAATCGGGTTATGTCTCTGAGCAGCTATTAGATGAAAACCGCTCACAATTAAATAGCTTAGCCGCGGCGAAAAACCGCCTACTTGCCTCACAGCATGCCAATCAACTTAAGCTCGATAAATCCATCTTAGTGGCGCCTTTCGACGGCACCATCAGCCAAAGACTGCATAACTTGGGCGAAGTGGTTGCTGCGGGTAGCCCCATTTTCACCTTAGTGGGCAATATCAATCCTGAAGCCTACATTGGCATACCTGTCGCGTTAGCGGAGCAGTTTCACGCCGGACAGCAAGTACAAGTCAGCGTGCAAGACCAAACCTTTACCGCCGAAATTGCCGGTATTAGCGCCGAAGTCAATCCCGTCAGTCGCACCCTACAACTTAGGATAAGCCTACCCCAAGATGCCCGTGTGATTAACGGTGAAATTGCGTATCTGCATCAACAGCAGCAAATTGAGCAAGCTGGGTATTGGGTGCCGATTTCGGCATTAACGGATGGCATTCGTGGATTATGGAATCTGTATGTCATCGCAAAGGATGAACAGCAATCCATCATAGAGCGCCGAGATGTGGAAATACTCTACACCACCCAGGACATGGCCTACATTCAAGGCGCAATTCAACCCAATGAAATCTATGTCAGCCAAGGACTCCATAAGCTGGTTGTAGGCCAAGCCGTATCTCCCATTGCCGCAGTCACGAGGTAGTTATGATTAAAGCCTTTGTTGAAAACGGCCGCTTAGTCAGCCTCGTTATTGCACTATTACTGGTCGCGGGCTTTGGTGCTATCTCGAGTCTACCGCGCACTGAAGATCCACACATAACCAACCGTTTCGCCTCTGTGATCACCCCGTACCCTGGGGCCTCAGCTGAGCGGGTCGAAGCCTTAGTCACTGAAGTGCTCGAAAATCAGCTCAGACGCTTAGAAGAAATCAAGCTGATCCAATCGACCTCTCGGCCGGGGATTTCAGTCATACAGTTAGAATTAAAAGACACAGTCATGGAGACAGATCCCGTGTGGTCTCGGGCGCGGGATTTATTAGCCGATGCGAAAATCAATCTGCCCGAGGGCATACCATCCCCGACACTCGATGATCAAATTGGTTATGCCTACACCGCCATTTTAAGCTTAGTGTGGAATAGCAATACGCCCGTTCGAGTCGATATGCTCAACCGCTACGCGAAGGAATTACAGAGCAGGCTCAGGCTGTTGTCGGGCACGGATTTTGTCAAACTCTACGGCGCACCGACCGAAGAAATGCTAGTGCAACTCGATGGCAACAAGATGAGCCAGTTACAACTTACTCCCGCTTCCATCGCCCATATTCTCAACGGCGCCGACAGTAAAATTGCTGCGGGTGAAATCAACAATCGTGAGTTTCGCGCCTTAGTCGAAGTCTCGGGCGAACTCGACTCTTTAACTCGCATTCGCCAAGTGCCACTCAAAATTGATAACCAAGGCCAAATTATTCGTCTTGGAGATATTGCCACTGTCACGCGCCAAGCCAAAACGCCCGCGGACAGCATAGCCTTAGTCGATGGTAAACAAGGCATTTTTGTCGCCGCGCGCATGCTTAACAATAGCCGTGTCGATCTCTGGCAAGCACAAGTGAATAGCGTCGTCGATGAACTTAATCGCGAAGTGCCCGCCAACATCCAGATCCAATGGCTATTCGAGCAAAACAGTTACACCAGCGATCGCCTTGGCGGACTAGTGGTTAACCTGCTGCAAGGATTTGTGATCATCTTGCTGGTATTGTTACTCACCCTCGGACTCAGAAACGCCATCATAGTGGCGATTTCATTGCCCCTCACGGCACTGTTTACCTTGGCCTGCATGAAATATATCGGCCTGCCCATACATCAAATGTCGGTGACTGGACTCGTCGTCGCCCTTGGGATCATGGTGGATAATGCGATTGTGATTGTTGATGCCATCTCACAACGGCGTCAACAAGGGATGAGTCGCCTAGCCGCAGTGAGCGAAACCATACACCACCTTTGGCTGCCCTTAGCAGGTTCAACGATTACCACGATTTTAGCCTTTGCGCCCATAGTGCTGATGCCCGGTGCAGCAGGAGAGTTTGTCGGTGGCATTGCCATGTCAGTGATGTTTGCGCTGCTGGGCTCTTACCTGATTTCCCACACGATAATTGCGGGACTTGCGGGACGATTTAGCCATGAAGGCAAACATGATGTCTGGTATCAACACGGAATAAATCTCCCGCTTGTGAGCCAATATTTTCAAACCAGCCTCAGAATCGCCCTTAAGCGCCCTATTCTCAGTGCGCTGCTTATTGGTATTACGCCAGTATTAGGTTTTTACGCCTCGGGCAAGATGACAGAGCAATTCTTTCCGCCATCGGACAGGGACATGTTCCAAATTGAAGTCTATCTTGCGCCCCATGTGAGTTTAGAAAACACTTTGAACCAAGTGCAACTGATGGATAAAAAGCTCCATGCTGTCAATGGGATAACCCAAGTCGATTGGGTGGTGGGCGGCAATACGCCCTCATTTTATTACAACCTGACGCAGCGCCAACAGGGCGCGACTAACTATGCGCAGGCCATGGTGAAAGTGACCGACTTTGAACGTGCCAATGAGCTGATCCCCGAATTACAACAGCAATTCGATAGCGCTTTCCCCGAGGCACAAGTGCTAGTTCGCAAACTCGAGCAAGGTCCGCCCTTTAATGCGCCGGTAGAGTTGATGATCTTCGGTCCGAATCTCGATACGTTGCGAACGCTAGGCGACGAAGTCCGCAATATCCTCGCGCAAACACCGGACGTGCTCCATACCCGAGCCACCTTAAGTGCCGGTGCGCCTAAGCTGTGGCTGCAAGTGAATGAAGATGCCAGCTTAATGAGTGGTTTAAGTCTGACGGATATCGCCAAGCAAATCCAAATGTCGACCACGGGCGTTATCGGTGGCAGCGTACTTGAGCAAACGGAGTCATTACCCGTTCGAGTGCGACTCGGTGATGGCAGTCGCGAACAAGTCACCCGCCTTTCAGAAATCCAATTAGTGACACCTTCAGGTGAGTCGGTCGCGCTCTCTGCCCTCGCCCACAACGAAGTACAAGTGAGTCGCGGCGCCATTCCAAGACGTAACGGCCAAAGGGTGAATACCATAGAAGCCTATATTGTCAGTGGCGTGTTACCCGCCCAGGTGCTGAACGATGTCAAAGATAAAGTGGCACAACTCGCGCTGCCATCGGGTTATCGCATTGAAATCGGAGGTGAAAGCGCAAAACGTAACGAAGCGGTCGGCAATTTGCTCTCCAATGTGATGTTAGTCGTCACCTTGTTATTGGCCACTGTGGTGTTGTCGTTCAACTCCTTCAGGCTCACGGCCATCATTTTGTTGAGCGCGATACAATCGGCAGGGCTTGGCCTATTAGCCGTGTATGTGTTCGGCTATCCCTTTGGATTCCCGGTCATCATAGGTTTACTAGGCTTGATGGGACTGGCCATTAACGCTGCCATAGTGATCTTGGCTGAACTTGAGGATATGCCGAGTGCCAGACTCGGCGATATGGAAACCATAGTCTCAACCGTCAGCAGTTGTGGCCGCCATATCAGCTCGACAACCATCACCACAGTGGGCGGTTTTATCCCGCTTATCATTGCTGGCGGCGGATTTTGGCCTCCCTTTGCCATTGCTATCGCGGGCGGCACGCTGCTAACGACTTTGCTCTCTCTGGTTTGGGTACCGACTATGTATTTACTGTTGATGAAAAACCGTAAGGCGAACAATCAGTCCGCCATTCCAGCTTAAATCGCATCGTGGACTAGGTATTGATACAGTTTATCTTTGAGGTTTAACCGCTCTAATTTTAACGCTAAAAAGTGCTCATCGGCAGTGGGCACTTTTGTTAACTCCAATGCCCTGATTTTATTGTCGAGCTCATGGTAACGACTGGCCATGGTAGCAAAAGCGCTATTATTGGCTTTTAGATGCTTAATTTGATCAACAAAATCTGGAAACTCATAAACCAACGCATGATTCTCACCTAGCATATACACTTCCCCTATAACGATTCTGACACTATGAACTCCATTCACCTTAAGCAGCTTAGTCCATGCCATCACAATACGGCCAGTTAGCAGGACTTTTTATCAGCCAACATGTCTAGCAAATGAATTCATTAACTCAAATCTAAAACTGGTAAAATATCAAAGAATTGACTATACAATTGCTTAAATACTAGACCCATATCAAGACCATGGAGTGAAACTTAGGCTACATTGATGTAACCGTTACCTATAGGATCGTACGATGAATTATAAAAATTGGCCTATTGCAAAACAAATAGGTGCCCTCGCGTTTATCCTCACACTCATCATCTTTGGTATACTCAGTACCGTCTCCTACAAAGCCGCTTCAAATGTATTAGAAGATAAAGGCATAAGTGCCATGAAGTCCGAAATGCGTGCCGTTTCAGACATGTTAGAACTGCAATACGATAGTCTTTTGCAACTTGCTAGGCGCAACGCCGATGTGTTTAAGGAAATGTATCCGGGGCAATTTAGTCAGCCAGATAAAACTATTAATCTGATGGGAGTCAGCTCTCCCGCCCTCATGCACGAACAAGAACAAATTAACTCTTCAAAAAGCAAAGTCGATCGTTTTGCAAACCTGACGGGCGGCACAGCAACGGTATTCGTGCGCGATGGCGATGACTTTATGCGGGTGTCGACCTCACTCAAAAAAGCCGATGGTAGCCGTGCATTAGGGACCTTCCTCGGCAAAACCCATCCAGGCTATCAAGCGCTGATCAGCGGCCAAGAATACGAAGGCTACGCCAAACTCTTCGGCAAAGACTATATGACAGTCTATCGCCCAGTAAAGGACGTCCAAGGCCAGGTCATTGGTATCTTATATATTGGCTTTGATATCACTAGCTCGTTAAAACAATTACAAGATGCAGTCAACAGGCTCACCTTAGAAGAAAGCGGCCATTTTCTGTTAGTCCGCAAAGCGGACAATGTGCTAGTCGCGCACCCTAAGTTTAATGCGGGCGAGGTTATCACAGAGTCTATGCTCGATGGATTAAGTGTGGCGGAGGCCACAAAAGATGACGCGGAATACCGTTATAGCAATAGTAAAAATGAGCCTATGTTTGCCTATAGTCAAACCGTAACTGGCTGGAATTGGATGCTGGTAGGCCAGGTTAAGGCGAGTGAGCTCAACGAAGAAAGTATGCAGTTACTCACTATCAACGCTATCGTTGCTCTAACCGGGATAGCACTGATCACTGCGCTGCTTTCAGTGGTATTAATTCGTACACTTAAACCATTACATGCCCTGCAAGTGCATATGGAAAGCCTAGGCAGTGGTGATTTTAGTCATCACTTAGCGCCATCAACACCTCAGAGTCAAAACGAAGTGGATCGTATCACCACCAGCGTATCGACCATGTCCTCTGAACTAAGACAGTTGATTATTGCCCTGCAGGATTCGGTGATGAGTTTAGAGCAGCAGGCTTCTAAGGCACAAAGTATTGCCAAACAGAATGGCGAAGAAGCTCAGGCCTTAATGCTACAAACGGATCAAATTGCCACTGCCATTGAAGAAATGTCGACCTCTATTCGCGATGTGGCGAATCATGCCCAAGATGGCGCAGTGCAGAGCCAACAGGTGGATGCCGCAGCCAAAGAAGGCCAAGGTCAGCAAACTAAAGTGGTGCAGGATTTACTCAAACTCAGTGAACAGCTCAGTAATAGTCATCAGTCGGTTGAAAAAGTGAGTCACGAAAGTGAAGCCATCAGTAAAGTTACCGAAGTGATTAACAGTATTGCCGAGCAAACAAATTTACTGGCACTTAACGCGGCGATTGAAGCGGCGCGTGCAGGCGATCAAGGTAGAGGCTTTGCGGTCGTAGCCGATGAGGTGAGAACCCTAGCCCAGCGCACCCAATCATCCATTTTAGAAATTGGCCAAACCATTGGAAAGCTGCAAACGCAAGTGAAAAGTACCACAGAACAAATGGGCCAGAGTCATCAATTAGGCATGGAATCCGCAGCACAGGGTGAAGCTACTGGCGAGCAGCTTAAGGAAATCACCCGCCGGATTGGCGAACTCGCCATTAGTTCACGCAATATCGCCTCAGCTACCGAGCAGCAAAGCAGTGTTGCAGAGGAAATTACTCATAATCTGCATCAGATCAGTGAACTGGCAAATGAAGGCGAACATCGCGCCACTGAAACCGTGCAGTCAGCTAATGAACTGTCATCCTTAGCTGCGGCCTTAAAACGCCAAATAAGCCAATTTAAGGCCTAGATAGACTCACTCGACAGGTTCAATTAACACCACTAGCTCAAATGTCTAATGAGTTATGTATCAAATGCCACCCACACAGGGTGGCATTTTTTATGGGAGCGAGGCACGGGAGTTTTGGGGCATTATTTAAGAAAGTGATAGGAGAACATTATTGAGGATAGCTTTTAGATGAACCCAACACAGGTTAAACCTTGCCTAATCCAGCAAATAAATCCCAATAAAAAACCCCGCAAGTGCGAGGTTTTTTAAATCGAGTTTAGACGTTACTCGGCATCATCAGCCGATCTGTCCATGTTCTCAGTATTCTCAAGCCACAGGGCATTGATAATCCCGAAAGAACAGGCCAACAAAACCCCTAATATCCACGTAAAATACCACATAGCAGATGCTCCTTAATGCCTAATAGAGTGAGGCTTTGTTATCTTCAATATGTTTACGGCCGATACGACCAAACATCTTGTAGTAAGTCCAAACAGTGTAGCTCAACACTATAGGTACGAAAATCGCTGCAGCAGCAGTCATCACCCCTAAGGTAGTTTTACTGGCTGTTGCATCCCACATAGTCAAACTGACGTTAGGGTCTAGTGATGATGGCATGACGAATGGGAACATAGCTGCACCACAAGTTAAGATAACCATCGCCACAGTGAGTGAGCTGAATAGGAACGCAAAACCTGAACGGTTAAAGCGGCTAACCAAAATCACTAGTAGAGGCAATGCCACACCTAAGATAGGGAACAGCATAGTGATGGGGTATTTGTCATAGTTGGCAAGCCAAGCACCCGCTTCAATCGCGACTGTTTTCATTGCTGGGTTAGACACCGCATTATGGTCAAGGACTGATGTCACGACATAACCATCAATACCATTGGCTAACCACACGCCCGCCGCAGCAAACAACACAGCCACTAACAGTGCGAAGAATTGCGTGGCTTTCGCAGCACGAACACGCAGCTCACTGTCAGTCTTCATTTGTAGCCAAGAAGCGCCTTGCATCATAAACATGCTCACGCTCACAAGACCTGCCAGTAGACCGAAAGGATTCAACAGACCGAATAGACCACCGTGGTAAGTCGCACGTAGGAACTCGTCGAATTCAAACGGTACGCCTTGTAACAAGTTACCAAAGGCTACGCCTATGATCAGTGGAGGTACAAAACCGCCGGCAAACAAGGCCCAGTCCCACGACTTACGCCACTTTGGATTTTCAATTTTAGAACGGTAATCGAATCCGACTGGACGCATGTAAAGGGCAAACAGCACTAACATCATGGCGACATAGAAGCCAGAGAAAGACACTGCATACACCATAGGCCAAGCGGCAAATAACGCACCACCTGCTGTGATTAACCACACTTGGTTGCCGTCCCAATGGGGAGCAATAGTGTTGACCATGATACGGCGTTCAGTATCGTCTTTACCTATGATTGGCAGTAACGCACCGACACCCATGTCAAAACCGTCAGTAACCGCAAATCCGATGAACAGTACGCCGATCAGAGCCCACCAGATAACTCTTAATATTTCATAATCAAACATAATGAAATCCTCTGCTTAGGCTTCTAGGTTCTCGAAATGATAACGACCAGTTTTTAAACTGCTCGGACCAATGCGGGCAAACTTAAACATCAAGAACATCTCAATCACCAGCAGCACAGTGTAGAACAGGGTGATAGAAAGGATACTGAACCATAAGTCGCCAGTCGTTAAGCTTGATGCAGACATAAAGGTCGGTAGTACCTCAGAAATCGTCCAAGGTTGACGACCATACTCAGCCACAAACCAACCACACTCAATCGCGATCCAAGGTAATGGCAAGCTATAAAGTGCAGCTTTAAGTACCCATTTTTTCTCAGCGATTTGATGACGTGTGCTTTGCCAGAATGCCGCAGCAAATACGAACAACATGATAAAGCCTAGACCCACCATCACACGGAAGCTCCAGAAAATCGGTGCTACGTTCGGGATAGAATCTTTAGCCGCTGCTTTAATTTGCTCTTCAGTGGCATCGACCACTTTATCTGTGTAGCGTTTCAGCAAGAAACCATAGCCTAAGTCGACTTTTGCTTCTTCGAAGGCCGCACGTAATTCAGGCGTTTCTTCACCCGCACGCAGCTTCACTAACATAGCATAAGCTTTCATACCGTTACGGATACGCACTTCATGCTCAGCAATCAAATCACGGATCCCCGTGACTTCTTCATCCAATGAACGTGTTGCCACAATGCCCATCGCATAAGGAATTTTGATCGCATAATCCGTGTGCATGGTTTCTTGATTTGGGAAACCAACCGCAGTAAAGGCCGCAGGAGCAGGTTCTGTGTGCCATTCAGCTTCAATCGCCGCTAACTTAACACGCTGTGCTTCACCGACTTTATAACCAGATTCATCACCTAAGACGATAACCGATAAAATCGCCGCCATACCAAAGCTTGCCGCAATCGCAAATGAGCGACGGGCAAAAGGTAAGTCACGTTTCTTGAGGATGTAATAAGCACTGATCGCCAGCACAAACATGGCACCCGCCACATAACCCGAAGCCACAGTGTGAACAAACTTCACCTGCGCAACAGGGTTAAACACCACTTCGGCGAAGCTGGTCATTTCCATGCGCATGGTTTCGTAATTGAACACAGAACCCACAGGGTTTTGCATCCAACCGTTTGCCACTAAAATCCACAATGCCGACATGTTAGAGCCAAAGGCCACTAACCAAGTCACCACTAAATGTTGACGTTTAGTGAAACGATCCCAACCGAAGAAGAACATACCGACGAAGGTAGATTCGAGGAAGAAGGCCATTAAACCTTCAATAGCCAGAGGCGCACCAAAGATGTCCCCTACGTAATGCGAATAGTAAGACCAGTTAGTACCAAACTGGAATTCCATTGCCAAACCTGTGGTAACCCCCAAAGCAAAGTTAATACCAAATAACTTACCCCAGAACTTAGTCATATCTTTATAAATTTGTTTATCTGTCATCACATACAGTGATTCCATGATAGCCAGCAAAAATGCCAACCCCAAGGTCAAGGGAACAAATAGGAAGTGATACATGGCTGTCAGCGCAAACTGCAACCGCGATAGCTCAACAACCTCTTCAACAATCATCGGTGACTCCTTACTTGGTGCGTCCAATTGCTATGACAAAACCCGCGTCAATCACAGCAAGTGCCTTTGTAGGATAGTGAGTTTTCATTTTGTGTTTATATCTGAACATCAGTATAAACCGTTAAATTTAATCTTTTTCATTAGTTCGAAGCAGCAAGGGTTAAAAAGTACCAATATCCGTCGCATATTGAGACGCGAGTCACACTATCGCAAGTAACTGAGACCAACACCCTACCACTTAATCAATCAAATGATCTCATCGATATAAATATCAGATAGTTAAGATATTTATTCGCTTTCATTTGTGGCTATTTTATACCACCTCGCTTTGATGCAAATCAATCAAACTCAGTGGTTTAGGTGGGTTTTGCGGTGAGGCACACACTTCCCCATTGAGAGGGATTGACAACCACATAAAACAGGAGTAGTGAGCACACATTAATTAGTGTAAACCCCTACTTTTATTGATTAGCCGCCACAAATCAGCTCCAGCTACCAAAAAGCTAACAAACAAATAATGTTGCAACAAATTAACTAAAAAACTTAAAAATATTTTTAGTTAAAAATTAATTTAAAACCTTTAAAATCAATAAATAAACTCACATATAGAAATAGAAATATAAAAAAGGCATTAAAATTCATTAGTTTTAATAATGAATAATTGTATTTTTTCTCGTTTGAGAAGCTAACCTGAGTTGTTTAATATATGTCCTGTGTTAAGGAGACAATTTGGTAGAACTGGTGTCGTAGCCCAGTCAATGCCAACTTCGCGCACATAGGTATTAACTTTTGGTGTGGAGATATCGATATGACTAAATTATTTGAACGTCTGGTTAACAGCTACAAGCGTGTTTTTGTTGAACTTTATACAGCTAATGAGCTGAAATAATCCCCAGAATTACTCGTGAAATTTATTGCATTAATTTGAAGTTTTGTTAGCGCAAAACGAGCCCCCATCTCTTTGAGAGTGGGGGCTTTTTCTATTCTAAAGCCGCAACATCTGCCTTCAACTCTAGAACCCCATAAAACGTCGCTTCCAGCATCAAGTATGCAACATACCTATTAATAGGTATTTACCGATGAAAGAAGCTATTTTTTCACTTTGGTCTATTAGATTATTTGCAATAAGTGTTAATGATTTGAAATCCAAGATATTTCATAAAAGTGCATTTTAAATATAAAAAAAGGAGCGAAATTATCGCTCCTTTTTTACGATTAACTAAATCCACTTTTACCCATCAATACAGGTAAAAGCCGCTGAGTTTACTCGCTTAACCTAAGGTCACTCGCGCATTACGGAACATACGCATCCAAGGGCTATCTTCACCCCAAGCATCTGGATGCCAAGAGTTAGCGACCGTTCTGAACACACGTTCAGGATGCGGCATCATCAAAGTAACGCGTCCGTCAGTGGTACAAATGCCCGTTAGGCCATTTGGAGAACCGTTCGGGTTTTGTGGATACTGAGTCGCGATATCGCCCTTGCCATTGACAAAGCGCAGCGCAATTGTGCCTGACGCTTCGGCAATCGCCAACGCTTCAGGGCTGGCAAACTCAGCCAAACCTTCCCCGTGTGATACGGCGATAGGCATACGCGAACCTGCCATACCTTGGAAGAATAACGATGGGCTCTGTTGCACTTCAACTAAGCTAAAACGCGCTTCAAAACGCTCTGAGCGGTTACGCACAAAACGTGGCCAATGCTCGCTTCCTGGAATGATTTCTTTCAGGTTTGACAGCATTTGACAGCCGTTACACACGCCGAGAGCAAAGCTTGAGTCACGTTCAAAGAAACGTGAAAACTCATCGCGCGCACGGTCATTAAACAGAATCGACTTAGCCCAACCTTCACCTGCGCCTAATACGTCACCATAAGAGAAACCACCACAGGCCACTAGACCTTGGAAATCCTCTAGGCTGATACGGCCAGATAAAATGTCAGACATGTGCACGTCGCGGCTTTCAAATCCAGCGCGATCAAAGGCAGCAGCCATTTCCACGTGGGAATTAACGCCCTGCTCACGCAAAATCGCCATCTTAGGCGCAGCGCCTTTAAGAATATAAGGCGCGGCAACGTCAGCACTTGGATCGAAGCTTAAGTTAACGGTTAAGCCTAAATCGCTTTCGTCTTGCTTCAGTTTGAACTCTTCCAGTGCACACGCTGGGTTATCACGCATGGCTTGCATACGATAAGTGGTTTCTGACCACAAGGTACGCAGCGCAACACGGCTATCACTGAAAATTTCACGCGCGCCATCTTTAATGGTGATGCGTTGATCGTCAGCTAACGTCCCAATCACATGGCAAGGAACACCCGCGATAGCAAACTGAGCGGCAATTTTCGCAGCGTTGTCGCGGCTCACTTGCAGCACAGCGCCGAGCTCTTCATTAAAGAGTCGCTCTAAATCCGTGCCCTGCAAATCTTCTACATCTATGTCTAAGCCAGTATTACCCGCAAAGGCCATTTCCACTAAGGTGGTAAATAAGCCACCGTCGCTTCGGTCGTGGTAAGCGATAACGGATTTCTTAGCCACTAGATTTTGCATGGTTTCGAAGAAACCACGCAGCAGTGCAGCATCGTCAAGATCCGGCGCAATATCACCCAACTCGCCAAAGACTTGGGCTAAACAAGAACCGCCTAAACGATTTTTACCCGCACCGAGATCCACTAACAGTAAAGACGTTTCGCCTTTATCTGTGCGCAGCTCTGGCGTCACTGTATTACGAATGTCTTGCACCACGCCAAAAGCAGTAATCACCAATGACATTGGCGACGTCACGGTTTTATCCGCGCCATCTTGCTGCCATGCGGTCTTCATCGACATAGAGTCTTTACCGACCGGAATGGTTAGGCTGAGCTCTGGACACAGTTCTTCACCTACGGCTTTCACCGCTTCATAAAGACCCGCATCTTCACCGGGGTGACCCGCAGCAGACATCCAGTTAGCAGAAAGCTTGATACGCTTAAATGAACCGATATCGGCACCGGCGATGTTCATGATTGATTCAGCCACTGCCATACGGGCAGATGCGCCAAAATCAAGCAGAGCCAGCGGTGTACGCTCGCCCAGTGACATTGCTTCACCGGCGTAGGTATCAAAGCTTGCAGCTGTGACAGCGCAATCGGCCACAGGCACTTGCCATGGACCCACCATTTGGTCACGGTTAACTAAACCCGTTACAGTGCGGTCGCCAATGGTGATAAGGAAGGTTTTATCCGCAACTGTAGGCAAGCTCAGTACGCGTTTAACCGCTTCTTTAACATCAATCTTGTTTTGTTCGAGCGCTGGCGATACCGCTTTGGCTGATACCACATCGCGGCTCATCTTAGGTGCTTTGCCTAATAAGACTTCGAGCGGCAAATCGATAGGATTATTATCGAAATGGCTGTCGCTAAGGGTCAGGTGTTTCTCCGCCGTCGCTTCACCCACAACCGCAAACGGGGCGCGCTCACGCTCACAGATGGCAGTAAATAGTGCGAGGTTTTCAGGAGCAACGGACATCACATAACGTTCTTGTGATTCGTTACACCAGATTTCCAGCGGGCTCATGCCTGGCTCATCTGAAGGCACGTTACGCAGATTGAATAAACCGCCGCGCTCGCCGTCATTCACAAGTTCAGGGAAAGCGTTCGACAAACCGCCCGCGCCCACATCGTGGATAAATTGGATAGGATTTTTATCGCCAAGCTGCCAACAGCGGTCAATCACTTCCTGACAACGACGTTCCATTTCGGGGTTTTCACGTTGCACAGAAGCAAAGTCGAGATCTTCACTCGATTGACCCGATGCCATAGATGAAGCGGCGCCGCCACCCAAACCAATGTTCATCGCAGGGCCACCCAGCACAATCAGCTTAGCGCCAACGGTGATTTCGCCCTTTTGCACATGTTCTTCGCGAATGTTACCTAAACCACCGGCCAACATAATGGGCTTGTGGTAACCACGCACTTCAACGCCGTTGTGGCTGCTGACTTCCTGCTCGTAGGTACGGAAATAACCCACCAATGCCGGACGACCAAACTCGTTGTTAAATGCCGCGCCGCCCAGTGGGCCTTCGGTCATGATATCGAGCGCGCTAACGATACGATCTGGCTTACCGTAGTTACCTTCCCATGGTTGAACAAAACCCGGGATTTTTAAATTTGATACGCTAAAGCCCGTTAAACCGGCTTTAGGTTTAGAACCACGACCCGTTGCGCCTTCATCACGGATTTCACCACCTGAACCGGTTGCAGCGCCAGGATAGGGGCTGATAGCGGTTGGATGGTTGTGGGTTTCCACTTTCATCAGGATGTGCATAGGTTCAGTGTGGTAGTTGTACACCCCATCTGGATCGGGGAAGAAACGACCGGCAACCGAGCCTTCCATCACAGCAGCGTTATCTTTGTAGGCAGATAACACGTGATCTGGCGTGGTTTCAAAGGTGTTCTTGATCATTTTGAACAATGACTTAGGCTGAACTTCACCGTCAATTGTCCAATCTGCGTTAAAAATCTTATGACGACAATGCTCAGAGTTCGCCTGAGCAAACATCATCAATTCGATGTCATGGGGATTACGGCCTAAACGGACAAAGTTTTCGACTAAATAGTCGATTTCATCTTCGGCTAAGGCAAGGCCCAATGCTGTGTTAGCCACTTCAAGTGCGCGGCGACCTTCGGCAAGAATATTGACGCTTTTAAACGGCGCAGGCTCAGTGCGTTTGAATAACACATCGGCTTTGGCAAAATCATCAAGCATGATTTCAACCATGCGATCGTGCAACAGCGCATTTAAGGCTTGTTGCTGCGCAACTGTCAGTGCATCTGACTCGACATAATACGCAACGCCTCGCTCCAAACGCTTCACTTTACCAAGGCCACAATTGTGCGCGATGTCAGTGGCTTTTGAAGACCAAGGAGAAATAGTACCGGGGCGAGGAGTGACAAACAGGAGTGAACCTTGGGGGATATGAGCTTCTATCGCAGGTCCATAGGTGAGAATTTTTTCAAGTTGCTGGCGTTCATTTGTATCGAGCAACTCGCTCAAATCCGCTAAATGAACATACTCAGCATAGATTTGGCGTACCGGAAGCGCAGCGTTTTCGCAGGCCTCCATCAGCTTTTGCACCCTAAACGTCGAGAGTGCAGGGGCTCCGCGGATGATCTCCATCACGTCTATTCACCTTATTATTTATTATTGCAGGGGTCAGAGGTGGCGCTATTATAAGGAAATGTCTGCCACAAATCACCTGTGACCTTACGCAAAACAGTGTTTCCTGTGATATAAAAAACGCGACCATTTTAAGTCGCCATTTTCCCCCACGAATGATTTTTTTACGTTATCGCAGACAAACGGATATAATCCCACCAATGTCGGCCAGTTCACCACGCATGCCCCACTGTTAACTCGCTATCTATAATATTGATTTTATTTACTATAAGCACATTTAATGACTCGATTCCTGTTCGCTCTTATCTTAGGTTTCTTACTGACTGCCTGTCAGCAGGTGACCGTGGACGAAACAGAATTCGTGCCGAAGAAATTAACTGAGTTAAGAGTCGGCACACTTTACGGCCCACAGATTTATATGACATCGGGCCAAGGTGATAGCGGTTTCGATTACGATATGGCGGTATTGTTCGCCGAATACTTAGATGTGCCCTTAAAAATGGTGCCCTACACTAACCGCACCGAGCTGTACGAAGCCCTTAAAAAGAATGAAATCGACCTGATTGCTGCGGGCATGACAGAAACACCCGCAAGGCGAGAACAGTTCCGCCTAGGGCCGCCGTTGTACCGCGTTAATCAAGTATTGGTTTATCGCGAAGGCATGCCAGCGCCCAAAGACATCAGCGACTTAAAAGGTAAGATCACTGTCATCGCCGACTCTTCCTTTGTCGAGACATTAACTCAGTTGCAAAAGCATTATCCAACGCTGGTGTGGGATCAAATTACCGACAAAGACAGCGAAGAATTGCTGGCCATGATCGCCAACAAAGAAATTGACTACACCATAGCAGACTCCAGCAGCGTACAAATCAACCGCCGCTACTTGCCCGATCTGCGCTCAGGCCCCGTACTTGAAGAAAAGCTCGATGTGGTCTGGCTGTTGCCACCAACCCGCAGTGATGAACTCATGAGTCAATTACTGGCCTTTTGGCACCAAGAGAAGCTTGCCGGTACGCTTGATCATCTCAACGAGAAATACTTTGGCCATGTGAAGCGCTTCGATTATGTCGATACTAGGGCATTTATCCGCGCTATCGAAACCGTTTTGCCTCGCTATCGTCAGTTATTTGAAACCCATGCGGGCAATTTAGATTGGCGTAAGCTTGCGGCGACTAGCTATCAAGAGTCCCATTGGAATCCCCATGCCCGATCGGCAACGGGGGTGCGCGGCATGATGATGTTGACTCAGCCTACGGCAAAAGAAATTGGCATCACCAACCGTTTGGACGCGGAAGAAAGTATCCGCGGCGGCGCGGCCTATTTGAACGATATGATCAATCGTTTGCCGGAATCCATTCCCGAGAGTCAACGTATGTGGTTTGCACTGGCGTCCTATAACATAGGATATGCCCATGTTGAAGATGCGCGTAAACTGGCTGAATCGATGGAGTTAAATCCCAATGCGTGGCGAGATTTAAAGAAAGTACTACCGCTACTACAAAAGCGTAAATACTATCAAAAAACCCGCTACGGCTACGCCAGAGGCAGTGAAGCAGTCCATTACGTTGACAGTATTCGCCGCTACTACGACACGTTAGTCTGGGTAGATAATCAGTCGAAACAGCAAAACCCCGAGGAAGAACCGAGCGATCTAGCGTCGGAAGAACCCGCCATTCCCGCTGGAACATTGAGCCCAGAACAACCTAAGTAATCTGCATCGCCTGAGCCAAGCGTTAGAGCTAGGTTTCTAGAGACTTAAATCAAAAAGTCAAACTGCTAAACCAAAGCTCTGTGAGCTCAGTATCTGAAACTCTGTGCCAGAACCAAGCAGGCTTAACCAACTTAGGTTTACGCTTAAAAACATCGCTTAGTTCAGCTTATCTGACCAGTGCTATTGCTGCGCTCAAGTGCAACTGCTACTGTCTTGGGGTTATGACCTGCGATACATCACTGCAGGGCATCAATAATAACAATGAATGGGGTCAATATGAGAAGAAAAACCATCAGCAATACTGTCGCGCGTCGTCGTACTTTACTCAAAGTTCGCCATCGTCGTATTTTGAATCGTCAGAAACTTTTCTTTACTTTTATTCAGTCTCAGGATTAATCCTGTCGCTTTTACCACTGTTTACTCAATTGCTTGCAGCGCCTTTTGAGTCTGTTTCAGGGCTTTTTTCTCCTCTCTACGCCGTTTAAAAAAACGACTCAATTGCGCGCTACAAGCGTCGGCTAATACACCCGATGTGACTTCAACTTGATGATTAAATGCCGGGTGTTGCAGTAAATTCACTACAGTCCCCGCTGCACCGGTTTTTTCATCCCGAGCACCAAAAACCACCCGCGCGATCCGGCTGTGCACCATAGCACCGGCACACATAGCACAAGGTTCAAGCGTGACATATAAAGTCGCGTCTAACAGGCGATAGTTTTCGACCAAGCGCCCCGCTTCCCGTAAACATAAAATTTCCGCATGGGCGCTAGGATCATGTTGGCTAATGGATAAATTGTAACCCGTCGCAATTTGCTGGCCGTCTTTGACCAGAACCGCACCGACAGGTACTTCACCCTCGGCCTCGGCTTTCTCGGCCATCAACATAGCCACTTGCATCCAATGTTCGTCCTGCTGCGATTGTTCAACTTGCTGCATTTGCTCCACTCACACGCTCATTTAATTAGCCTGAACATAAAACCGGATTATAACAGCCAATCGCCTACATATCACAAAGTCAGCATTTCCAATGCAAGCCCCCTGCATAACACTGCCATCACACTATACTTTACCTATGGTTTTATCATCGATACTCCAATGACTCGATACTTTTGGCAGTGGTTAATTCTGATCATAAGTGCAGGCTTTTCTTGCATTATGCTGCACGGCAAGTCCATTAATAACGAAATCAATTATTACGAACTCAGCCTTGAATTGATCCGATCTATCATTTGGTTATTTATGATGTTCTATATCAGCTACACGCGACATAACCGTCAAATCTATCTTTGGCTGTTAATTGGCTGTGGGAGCCTATTCATAGGTAACAATATGAATATACTGGATGAATTATCTACCTTCGAAGCCAGTTACTATCAAGAAGTCGAAGACTTACTCTTTACCTTTGGCATTCTCTGCGCTTGGTTCGGCCTCTATCAATTAATCCAACAACAAATCACCAAAAACCAAATACTCAATATTGCCGCAAATACCGACCCGCTAACAGGGCTGCTTAATCGACGCAGTTTCAATCAAAATGTCGAAAACAGTACCGACAATAATCCCAGTGCTTACTTAATCCTCGACATAGATCACTTCAAACAAATCAATGACACCTATGGCCATGCAGCGGGTGATTATGTATTAACAAAGCTTGCAAAACACATCAGCAAGAGTCTACGAAAACAAGATAGAGTTGCCCGCTGGGGAGGTGAAGAGTTTCTCATTGAGCTTAAACACTGCGATAGTCATACGGCCCAACTCAAAGCCGAACAACTCAGGGCGCTGATTGAAAGAAGTGATTTTCACTATTCAGGTCAATACCTTAGCATCACAGTCAGTATTGGTATCGCAACCGTTGCAAATCAACACCTAAATAGAGATGAGATCATTAACCTTGCTGATAAAGCGCTATATCAGGCCAAAAACGGCGGGAGAAATCGAGTGGTCCTTGCCAGTGATCTCAAACAGAATGAATAACAAAAAAGGCGCACTAGGCGCCTTTAAATCGTTAATTCAGATAATTAACTTATTCCCATTCGATAGTCGCTGGCGGCTTGCCAGAGATATCGTAAACCACGCGGGAAATGCCATCGACTTCGTTAATGATGCGGTTTGATACGCGACCTAAGAAATCATACGGCAGATGTGCCCAATGGGCTGTCATAAAATCGATGGTTTCTACGGCACGCAGTGACACAACCCAGTCATATTTACGGCCATCACCCATCACGCCAACTGAGCGCACAGGTAAGAACACGGTAAAGGCTTGGCTGACTTTATTGTATAAGTCGGCTTTATGCAGTTCTTCGATGAAGATGGCATCGGCGCGGCGCAGTAAGTCACAGTATTCTTTCTTTACTTCACCTAATACACGTACACCAAGACCTGGTCCTGGGAACGGGTGACGATAAAGCATGTTGTATGGCAGACCTAACTCTAAACCAATTTTGCGCACTTCATCTTTGAACAGTTCGCGCAGTGGCTCAACTAAACCCAGTTCCATATCGTCTGGCAAACCGCCAACGTTATGGTGCGACTTGATCACATGTGCTTTACCTGTGGCGCTGCCAGCAGATTCAATCACGTCTGGATAAATCGTGCCTTGCGCTAGCCATTTTGCATTAGCGCATTTTTTCGATTCTTCATCGAAAATTTCCACAAATACGCGGCCGATGATCTTACGCTTAGCTTCTGGATCGGCTTCGCCTTTCATCGCATCGAGGAAGCGATTTTCCGCATCAACATGAATGATATTCAGGCCGAAATGATCGCCAAACATTTCCATCACTTGCTCAGCTTCGTTCAAACGCAATAAACCGTTATCAACGAATACGCAGGTCAGTTTTTTGCCGATAGCGCGGTGCAGCAACATAGCTACAACCGAAGAATCGACACCGCCCGACAAGCCTAAAATCACTTCATCATCACCAATTTGCTTCTTCAAGCGCTCAATTGCATCTTCGATGATAGAAGAAGGTTTCCAGTTCGCCGCACAGCCACAAATGTCTAAGGCAAAGTGCGATAACATGCGCATACCTTGGCGAGTGTGGGTCACTTCTGGGTGGAACTGTACGCCATAGAATTGTTTGGCTTCATTTGCCATAGCGGCAAAGGGACAAGTATCCGTTTTAGCGACCGCCACAAACCCTTCAGGAATGGCCGACACTTTATCGCCGTGGCTCATCCATACGTCGAGTAAGGGTTTACCTTCGCTGCTAACCGCATCTTCGATGCCTTTGAATAGCAACGAATCTGTTAGCATTTCAATTTGAGCGTAGCCAAATTCACCTTCGCCCACACCTTGGATAACTTTACCGCCCAGCTGCTCAGACATGGTTTGCATGCCGTAGCAAATGCCCAGTACAGGCACGCCTGCGGTAAAGACGTATTCAGGCGCACGCGGCGAGTTTTCAGCCGTGACACTTTCAGGTCCGCCAGCAAGAATAATACCGTTCGGGGCAAATTCGCGGATTTGGGCTTCTGTTACATCCCAAGCCCATAATTCACAGTACACACCGATTTCACGGATACGACGGGCAATCAGTTGAGTGTACTGAGATCCAAAATCGAGGATCAGTATCTTGTGCTCATGAATATCGCTCATGGGTAACCTTTATCTTATCTATTGTTTTAACATTGCTCAACGCGGCGATAGCCAGCCTTGAGTATTGGATCACACGCTTTACAAAGAGGCGGCTTATCGCCGCCCCTTTTATCAAACGATTAAGAACCTGAACGGTAGTTCGGCGCTTCTTTAGTGATAGTCACATCGTGCACGTGGGACTCACCCATGCCAGCTGAAGTTACTTTCACAAATTGGGCTTTTTCATTCAGTTCTTGAATGGTGGCACAACCGGTTAAGCCCATGCATGAACGCAAGCCACCCATATGTTGATGGATAATTTCCTTCAACTTACCTTTGTAAGGTACGCGACCTTCAATGCCTTCTGGCACGAGTTTGTCGGCAGCATTGTCAGATTGGAAATAACGGTCAGATGAACCTTGAGACATAGCGCCTAGTGAACCCATGCCGCGATAAGATTTATACGCACGGCCTTGATAAAGTTCAGTTTCGCCCGGCGCTTCATCGGTACCTGCAAACATTGAACCTGCCATGATGCAAGATGCACCGGCCGCTAATGCTTTAGCTAAGTCGCCAGAGAAACGTACGCCACCGTCGGCAATAACAGGAATACCTAAGCCTTTTACGGCTGCGGCTGCATCTGAAACTGCTGTGATTTGTGGCACGCCAACACCGGTTACAATACGCGTCGTACAAATTGAGCCAGGGCCAATACCCACTTTAACTGCGTTAACGCCAGCTTCAACCAGTGCTAATGCACCTTCAGCCGTAGCTACGTTACCACCGATAATTTGCAATGTTGGGTGTTTAGCACGCGTTTCACGAATGCGTTGCAAAACGCCTTCAGAATGGCCGTGGGAAGAATCGATAAGTAATACGTCAACGCCAGCTTTAACGAGTGCATCAACGCGCTCTTCGTTACCAGCACCCGCGCCAACGGCGGCGCCAACACGTAGACGACCTAACTCATCTTTACAGGCGTTAGGTTTACGTTCGGCTTTCTCGAAGTCTTTAACTGTGATCAAACCTTTCAGTTTAAAGTTATCATCGACAACAAGGACTTTTTCGATACGGTGTGAGTGCATCAATTTTTGCACTTCATCTAATTTAGTGCCTTCGGCAACTGTGACTAAACGCGCTTTAGGCGTCATCACTTCTTCTACCGTTTTGCTCCAATCTGTGACGAAACGTACGTCACGGCCAGTAATGATACCAACCAACTCGTTTGCTTCGTTAACCACGGGATAACCGGCAAAACCATTCTTCAGTGTCAATACTTTCAGATCGGCTAAGGTCGTAGATGGCGTCACAGTCACAGGTTGTTGAACCACGCCCGCTTCGTAAATTTTTACTTTACGCACTTCTTCGGCTTGTTTTTCAATGCTCATGTTTTTATGAATAAAACCTAAACCGCCTTCCTGCGCCATAGCGATCGCAAGACGAGCTTCGGTAACTGTGTCCATAGCGGCAGACACAAGTGGGATATTCAATTCAATGGTATTGGTCAGGCGAGTTTTAAGAATGGCGGTATTTGGGAGTACAGTCGAATGCGCAGGAACAAGCAACACATCGTCAAAAGTAAGCGCTTCTTTAATTAAACGTAGCATATGCAACATCTCCCCAGTTGAGTAGGATTTAGAGGTGAAATATTGCGGCGGGATTATACCTTGCATATCGGCACTGGTAAATGGAAAATAGCAAATATCCCCATTTAATTGAGTAATTCGATGCAAGGCGCCAAAAACAATATTTATACTGTCTCGCGACTCAATGGTGAAGTCAGACAAATTCTCGAGGGACAATTGGGTAAAATTTGGCTCAATGGCGAAATATCCAACTTTTCCTCTCCCAGCTCAGGTCATTGGTATCTCACCTTAAAAGACCACTCTTCCCAGATCCGTTGTGCCATGTTTAAAGGCCGTAACCAAACGGTCAGCTTTAAGCCCATCAATGGTCAGCAAGTGTTAGTCAAAGGCGCGATCAGCGTGTATGAACCCAGAGGCGACTATCAATTATTGATTGAGTCCATGCTACCAGCAGGGGATGGACTACTCGCCCAGCAATTCGATGCACTCAAAATGAAGCTCGCCGCCGAAGGATTATTCGCCGCCGATACCAAAAGATTGCTGCCAAAAAACATCCAACGCATTGGCGTTATTACTTCGCCAACCGGCGCAGCGATTCGCGATGTCTTACACGTACTCGCAAGGCGCGACCCTTCAATCGAAGTCATTATCTATCCGACTCAGGTTCAAGGTGAAACTGCGGCGCAGAGTATTTGTCAGGCAATCAATATCGCCAACCAGCGTTTAGAGGTCGACGTATTACTGCTCACCCGTGGTGGCGGTTCGCTTGAAGATTTGTGGTGTTTTAACAGCGAAGCCCTCGCCCACACAATTTATAACAGCGCCCTGCCCGTGGTCAGCGCCGTCGGCCACGAAGTCGACACCACCATCAGTGATTACGTTGCCGATATTCGCGCCCCAACACCATCTGCAGGTGCAGAGTTGTTATCCCAAGATAGCGACAATAAGGCGCAAAAACTCGCAACAGCTTTATCTCGCCTGCAACAAAGTGCGAAACATTATCAACTTAAGCAAGAAAGACGGCTCAGCTTGCTTGAGCACAGACTGCAACGCCAAGATCCCAAACGGACCTTGCAGCAGTTCGAACAAAGATTCGATGAGATGCAATTAAGACTGGAGTCGGCGCTGTCGAATCGCTTGCACATACTCAGCCGCCGTCAGCAGTTACTCGCAAGTCGCCTTGAACAGCAATCTCCCAAGCATAAGCTCACCATTGAGGGTAACCGCCTAAGTTATCTTGCGAGTCGCTTACAGGATGCATTACAGGACAAACTGAGCCAAAGTGAGCAACGGATAAAATACGCGGCCCATCAACTCGAAACCGTCAGTCCGCTTGCTACCTTGAGCCGTGGTTACAGCATCACCACTGACATCCACAATCAAGTGGTCGACTCTGCCGATAAACTGACAATCGGTGATAGCCTGCAAACCCGCTTGCGCCATGGACAAGTGATTTCAACCGTCACTCAGATAAAGCCGCTCGAATAAATCTACATGACGCTGAAATAGTCTTAAAACACAAAAGGAACCCTAAGGTTCCTTTTGTTTCAAATGTGTCTAGTAAAAAACACTATTTGGTTTTTCTGTCTTTGATATGACTTTGTGCGCGCTTGCGACGACGTTCTTGGCTCATAGTCAACTTCTCAGTCTTGTTTTCAAATGGGTTATCACCCTCTTGGAAACGCAGCTGGATTGGCGTACCCACCACTTTCAATGAACGACGGAAGTAGTTCATCATGTAGCGCTTATACGAGTCTGGCAGCTTGCTAACTTGGTTACCGTGGATCACCACGATTGGTGGATTGTAACCACCTGCGTGCGCGTATTTAAGCTTCACACGGCGACCATTCACTAATGGCGGCTGGTGATCATCCTGCGACATTTGCATGATACGTGTCAGCATAGAAGTACTGACGCGGCGTGTGGCACTGTCGTAGGCTTCTTCAATCGATTCAAATAAATGGCCAACACCAGTACCGTGCAGCGCCGAAATAAAGTGAATACGAGCAAAGTCGATAAAGCCAAGACGACGGTCAAGCTCGCTCTTCACGCGATCTTTAATACCTTGGTCGATACCATCCCACTTGTTGACGGCAATAACCAAAGCGCGACCCGCATTGAGCGCGAAACCTAACAGACCCAAATCTTGCTCGGCGATACCTTCACGGGCATCGATGATAAGTAACACCACGTTAGCATCTTCAACCGCTTTCAAGGTTTTGATCACTGAGAATTTCTCAATGACTTGATGTACTTTACTGCGGCGACGAACACCCGCGGTATCGATAATCACGTACTCGCGACCTTCACGTTCCATTGGAATATAAATACTGTCACGGGTTGTGCCGGGCTCATCAAATACCACAACGCGCTCTTCACCTAGAATACGGTTAGTCAGGGTTGACTTACCGACGTTCGGTTTACCGATGATCGCCAGCTTGATAGGCAAATCTTGCAGACGCTTTTGTTCAGCTTCGGCTTCTTCTTCGGTATATTCACGCTCTTCGGTCACTTCGCCTTCGTCTTGACGCACTATGCCCATCGCTTCGGCATAAGGAGTCAGCGCGTATTCGATCATGTTGGTCACGCCGCGTCCTTGAGACGCTGCCATTTGGTAAACTTCACCTAGACCTAAAGACCAAAACTCGGCGCAGGCAGAATCGGCATCAATACCGTCCACCTTGTTAGCGACGACGAAGGTGGTTTTTTCACGGCTACGTAAGTGCTGTGCAATCGACAGATCCGCAGAGGTTAAACCTGCGCGCGCATCAGTCATAAATAGAACAACATCGGCTTCTTCAATGGCGGCAAGGGATTGCTCGGCCATTTTCGTCTCGATCCCTTCTTCAGTGCCATCGATACCGCCGGTATCGACCACAATGAACTCATAGCCGGATAAGAATGCTCGACCATATTTACGGTCACGTGTTAGGCCAGGAAAGTCAGCAACCAGCGCATCACGCGTGCGCGTAAGGCGATTAAATAGGGTGGATTTACCGACGTTCGGCCGACCAACAAGGGCCACTACAGGGATCATGATTTTGCCTCTAAAAAACTTTTCAATAAAAAGCCCCCGGAACACACTTCCAGGGGCTCTACAAGGATAACACTTTTAACTATGGAAGTGTTACAACAGCTAACTTTCCACTGCGACCTTGAACATAGATTTTATCGTCAACCACTAATGGCTGGCTGTATAATCCAGAGCTGTCCACTTGGACACGACCCACAATCGTCCCTGTACTGCGATCGATGAAGTGTAAATAACCTTCGAAATCACCCACAACTAAATAGTCTTTATACACAGCTGGTGACGTCAGAGTGCGGTTAGCTAACTCAGAGTTGCTCCACAGTTCTAGACCGTTACGTTTATCAACTGAGTAGATACGGCTGTGGTCGTCAACGACGAACAAACTTAAGCCCGCTGATGCTAACTCGTTAAAGCTAGAATACTTACGTGTCCACACAACTCGACCCGTGCGCAGTTCCATCGACACTAAGTTGCCGTTGTAGCTCACCGCATATAAGTTGTCGCCAAGGATCAGCGGCGTCATATCCACGTCGGCCATACGCGTAAACTCGTTACCGCCAGTTGGATTGTAAATCGCCTGTTCCCATGCAGCTTGACCATTGTTTTTAATCACAACAGCCACTTTGCCATCGGCAGTACCGATGAAGAAACCACCCGCTTCATAAGCTGCAGAACCTGTACCGCGCAGGGTCAGATTCGGCAATTGCATTTCATACACCCATAACTTAGCGCCAGTATCGACGTTAAAAGCTTCGAGTGAACCTGAGCTGGTGCTGACAACCACGACGTCATCGGCAACCGTTGGTGCTGATAATAATTCTCCGCCCGCAATCACATGCCATAACACTTGGCCATCTTCGGCGTTCAGCGCAGCTAACAGCCCACTTTCACCACCTAAAAAGACTTTATTACGCGCAGCAGTCACACCGGCGGCAATACGCGCACCTTTGTTTTTTGCTAACGCGTTATCACGAAATTCTTCGCTGAAATCTTTAGTCCAAACGCGCTCACCAGTCGCTTCATCAAACGCGGTGACTTCGCCATAACGATCGGCAGCAAAGATTTTTCCATAACGGACTGCGGGAGCGAGGCGAGAATAATAATCACCCACACCATCACCGACAGAGGCGCTCCAACTTACTTCAGGGAACACTGTCGCCTGAATTGCAGTTAACTCACTGACAGGCTCGTCTTCAACATCGCTCGACGAACAGGCGGATAACATGGCCAGACTTAATCCGGCGGCTAGCAGGTTTTTGCACCAAGACTTCATCAAGGGATCCCTTATGCCTGATTTAGGCTATCAAGTTTGATTTTAAGCGCTGGGCTTGTGACCACACCACCATTGTCCATGGCAGCTTGATAAGCTGTTTTCGCTTTCTCAACTTCACCTTGACGTACTAAGAAATCACCTTTTAATTCATCGCGCTGGGCGAAGAAGGCTTTATCTGTAACTTGTTCTAAGGTCGCCAGAGCGGCGTCAATTTGACCTTGTTCGGCTTGGATTCGGGCTACACGTAAAGTGGCAATCACATCTAAACCAGCACCTGGCTTAGCCGCAATAACCTTGCTCAAGGCTTCGATTGCTTTAGGATAATCCTTGGCTTCTACCGCAGTTTTTGCCACGATCAGTTCTAACAGCGCTTGATAGCCCTTTTGATCATGACTTTTAGAAAACTCGGCGACGCCCGCCAGCATAGCGGCTTCGTCGCTTGATTTAGTGGTCAACTCGTGAAATGCTTTTGAGGCTTCTTCCGCTTGGGCCACTTTAACGTCAGAATAATAATTCCACGCATACAGCCCGCCTAAACCGACGACGGCACCGATTAAAATTGAATTTCCGTAATCTTTCCAGAACTGCTTGATAGCATCAACTTGTTGTTCTTCTGTGCTATAAATTTCCACGCGCACGTCCCCTTATATGATCTATTACTTAATGGCCAGTTCAGCTAAAAATGCGCCTAAGGCACTTCGAGCTACCCGTTGTTGTTCGATGTCATTGCGTAAATGTTTAACCGTCACCATACCTTCGGCAAGTTCATCTTCGCCTATCAGTAACGCCACACTCGCACCGCTTTTGTCGGCACGTTTCATTTGTTTCTTCACGTTGCCGCCACCGCAGTGACTCATCACTTTAAGGTTTGGCAGCGCGCTGCGTAATTCCTGCGCTATTTTGATCGCTTCAACCAGACAGCTATCGCCCATGGCAGTGACATACACATCCACTTCTGACGGAATATCTTTGTTTAGCTCTAAGGTTTCAAGCAGCAAGACAATGCGCTCTAAGCCCATAGCGAAACCCACCGCTGGGGTATCTTTCCCGCCTAATTGGGCAACTAAGCCATCGTAGCGACCACCCGCAAGTACTGTACCTTGCGAGCCTAAACTCGATGTAACCCATTCAAATACAGTGCGATTATAGTAATCTAAACCACGAACAAGGCGCGGATTAATGGTGTATTTGATACCCACTGCGTCAAGTAGTTCACGCAATTGTGAAAAATGTGTCTTCGATTCTTCACCGAGGAAATCCATCAACTCAGGTGCACCAGCCAAAATCGCTTGGACATTTTGATCTTTTGAATCCAATACCCGCAGCGGATTGCTGTACATGCGACGCTTGCTGTCTTCATCGAGCGCATCTTTATGCTGCTCTAAAAACGCAATCAAGGCATCACGGTAAACCGCGCGCTCAGCAGGATCGCCTAAGGTGTTCAGCTCTAACGATACGTGATCGCTAATACCGAGTTTTTCCCACAGGCGGGCTGATAGCATCAAGACTTCAGCATCAATATCCGCCGTGCCTATGCCATAGACTTCCACACCAAATTGGTTAAATTGGCGATAACGGCCTTTTTGTGGACGCTCGTGGCGGAACATAGGACCCATATACCAAAGACGTTGTTCTTGGTTATACAACAGACCGTTTTCGTTACCCGCACGCACTGTCGATGCCGTACCTTCTGGGCGCAGCGTTAAGCTGTCACCGTTATTATCTGCGAAGGTATACATTTCTTTTTCAACAATATCAGTCACTTCACCGATAGAGCGTTTAAAGAGATCGGTATTTTCCACTATTGGAGTGCGGATTTCGCTGTAACCGTAAGCACTGACGCTCGAACGTAGTACCGCTTCCACTTTTTGCCATAGAGGACTTTGAGTTGGCAGAATGTCATTCATTCCGCGAATCGCTTGGATCTGTTTTGCCACTGTATCGACTCGTCCGATTTAGCTAAATTAATAAAAAATGTCACGCATTATAGGCTTTTGAACGTAAAACGTAAAACGACCCCGTCGGTTTCGGGGCCTAGCTCAAAATCATTAGGCGTAATCTATGCCCAAATGCAGATGCATATTACTCAGTTGTGTCTTTTATTTGAATCCGGTTCGCCATTTGACTGGCCTTAGCGCGAATTTTCGCTTCGAGGGAATCGACAATGTTGTCGTTATCAAAACGTTCTTTTTGACGTTCGCCCTCGTCGTAATATCCGCTCTTATTGTGTCCGCCGGTTAACCCGATGTGCGACACTAAGGCTTCGCCTGGACCGTTCACTACGCAGCCGATAATAGACACATCCATAGCAGTAGTCACGTCTTCGAGGCGACGCTCTAACTCATTGACTGTGCTTATCACATCAAACTCTTGACGGGAGCAAGATGGGCAGGCGATGAAGTTAATGCCACGACTGCGGATCCGCAGCGATTTTAAAATGTCAAAACCGACTTTAATTTCTTCGACAGGATCGGCGGCAAGGGAAATACGCAGGGTATCACCGATACCTTCGGCCAATAACATGCCTAAACCCACTGCCGATTTAACAGAACCTGCGCGTGCGCCGCCCGCTTCGGTAATACCCAAATGCAAAGGCTGACGAATTTGCTTTGCCAATAAACGATAGGATTCAACCGCTAAAAACACGTCGGAGGCTTTCACGCTGACCTTGAATTGGTCGAAGTTCAATCTGTCCAGAATATCCACATGGCGCATGGCTGATTCAAGCAATGCTTGTGGCGTGGGCTCTTTGTACTTGTCCATCAGATCTTTCTCTAATGAACCGCCATTCACCCCAATACGGATGGGAATATTGTGGTCACGGGCGCATTCAACCACGCTGCGAATACGCTCTTCATTGCCAATATTACCCGGATTAATACGCAGGCAATCGACACCATACTCGGCAACTTTTAAGGCAATGCGATAATCGAAATGGATGTCGGCCACTAAAGGCACGTTGACCGCTTGCTTAATGAGTTTAAAAGCTTCAGCCGCATCCATAGTCGGTACTGAGACACGTACTATGTCGGCACCGACTTTTTCCAAGGCACGAATTTGAGCGATAGTCGCTTCAACGTCTGTGGTCTTAGTATTGGTCATTGACTGAACGGCAATCGGCGCCCCATCACCAATCGGTACATTACCCACATAGATGCGGGTGGAAGGACGTCTTTTTATGGGAGTTTCATTATACATGCTTAATACGCTCTATTTCGGTACGTGCTGCAGATCATTACGCGGTCGTTAGGCTCTCGGCAAGGTTAAACGTGCGACACGTCCCTTGGGGAAATCCGCTAAGCTAACCATTTGACCATCTAAGCTTAAGGTCGCCACATGGGGCGCCCCTAAAATAATTTTAAACGGTGGCACACCGCTCACTTGCACTGCAGCGCCGGCGCCTTTCACACCATCGACTAAGGCTTTGCCTTTAGCATCGACAATGTTTATCCAGCAATCACCGGTTAACTGAACATCAATAATCGATTGTCCAGCAACAGCAACCAGAGTGTTGACTGAGGTGGCTGGCGATGTTGAGGCGGGTGAAGGCGTTGCGGTGGCAACTGGCTGTTGAGCTACAGGTTGTTGAGCTACAGTCGCGGCCGTTTGCGGCCCAGTGGTGGCAGCGATAGCTGAGCCACCATCTTCATTGCTCGTATCCGCCGTTTGAGGATAATTGTTGTCAGTAGGCCCAGTGCTCACGTCGATAGTACTGGCATCGGTATCTTTAATCGGACCATCGATTGACATAGAGCCGTTAGCCGCTATTTCAGTCAATTGCTGGCTGGCATCAGTTTCGGTCAATAGCACGTCACCGGGCAGCGTTTGATTCACCGCAGCGACCTCTTCGGCCGTAGGCTGTGACACATCGATAGTGCTTAATAAGGTCGTTTTTTGCATCCACCAGACGACTAACGAGCCGAGTAACACAATAACGATAAAAATACTCAGCCAAGTTAAGCGCGTATCGCTAGCTTGGTAAGTCGTCTTACGTGAAAAGCTTTGCATCGCAGGCTCAGTCACCACCGGCACTTGCCGCACTAAACACGCTTCAATCAAGGCCGCATCGGCACTGACCATACGGGCATAGTTTTTCACATAACCACGAACATAAGTGGATGAAGCTATATTGGTAAAATTGTCAGCTTCAATGTCTTCAATAATGCGAGGACGTAGATGCAGTTTAACCGCCGCATCTTGAATGCTAAGGCCCATTTTTTCACGGGCGTCTTTTAATAAGGTTCCAAGCGTTACATCTAGCGCGACTGATTGCGGAGCTACTGACTCAACTGGCGCATTGGTTTCATGATCTTTCATTGATGCAAATTAACTCTGTATTGCTTGGCCTGAGGTGATGCTGGGAATTTGGCAAGCAATAAAATACCAAATCTCTTCACAGCGGCATCATCATTCACTGCCTGCTCTATTTTGATTCCGAGCGCTAAACTTTCTGGAGTTTGCTCAGCCACTTGGTGATATCGCGCTAATTGGTTTCGCGCCTGAATAAAATCACCTTGGTCGACTTCTAACTCTGCCATCTCCAGCAACGACACCGATCTTCTCGGGTCATACTTTAACGCCATCTGAAAATACTGTTGTGCCTTTTCTGCTTGTCCTGCTTCACGGCTACAGAGACCTAAGTTCTCGTAGCTTGAGGCCGTTCGCGTATATTTAGGCATCTCGATTGCGGCCAAAAACATTTTTTCAGCTTTGTCGTATTGCTTTTGTTGACACAAAAACACCCCGAAATTATTCATGGAATCGCCAGAGGCGTCCTTGGTACTAATGGCATTCATGTACGACTCTTCGGTACGTACTAGATCGCCCACGGTTTGGTAGTAATAAGCCAAAGCAGTATGCACATCTTCGAGCTCTGGAGCATATTCTAATGCTTTATCAAGATTGTATTTGGCTTGTTCCGAGTTACCTCGATTTAAATAGGTTAAGCCGAGCTGCAAACGTTCGCGCGCGGCGGCGACTTTGTCTAACTTTCGTTCCGAAACAGGAATATCTGTCCCGGTATAAGTACGCTCAGTGACGCACCCTGTCATCAATAATGACAGGGTTAAAATCAACGAAAACCTTGGCAATCCATGCTTCATGGGCAAGCCTATAAATCTGTGCAAACAAAGAGTTAATTCATTGTGACTGAAATCTGGTTTTCTTGCATGCGTTTTTTTGCTAAACGTTTCGTTCTATCGCGAATATCACCAGCTAACTGACCACAGGCGGCATCAATATCATCACCACGGGTTTTACGCACGATCACAGTAAAACCGTACTCCATAAGCACCTTAGAAAAACGGTCGATACGTGAGTTAGACGAACGGCCGTAAGGCGAGCCTGGATACGGGTTGAATGGGATCAGATTTACCTTACAAGGTGTATCTTTCATCAACTTAGCTAACTCATGGGCTTGATCTGTGCTGTCGTTGATGTGATCTAGCATCACGTATTCAACCGTCACGCGGCCACGGTTTGCATTAGATTTGGCGATATAACGACGAATACCCGCTAAAAACTCATCCAGCGGATATTTTTTATTGATTGGGACCAGAATGTCACGCAGCTCATCATTTGGCGCATGGATACTGACGGCAAGTGCCACATCGATGGCATCGCCCAGTTTATCTAACGCTGGCACTACGCCTGATGTTGATAAGGTCACGCGGCGTTTTGACAAGCTAAAACCAAAATCATCGAGCATGATGTCCATTGCTGGGATCACATTGGCTAGGTTGAGCAATGGCTCGCCCATGCCCATCATCACGACGTTAGTGATCGGACGCTCGCCCGTGTCTTTAGCAAAACCTAAAAAGTGCGATACACGCCAAATTTGGCCGACGATTTCAGAAACCGTTAAGTTACGGTTAAACCCTTGCTGACCCGTTGAGCAGAAAGTACATTCGAGGGCACAACCCACTTGGGATGAGACACACAAAGTCGCGCGGTCATCCTCAGGAATATAAACCGTTTCAACTTCTTGGCCTTGACCAACGTTGATCGCGAATTTAATCGTCCCATCGGTCGATTTTTGGAAGCTCGAAATTTCCGGCGCAACGATCTCGCAGCGTGCCGCCAATTTTTGACGTAACACTTTGTTGATGTTGGTCATCTCTTCGAAGTCACTGACACCGAAATGATATAGCCATTTCATGAGCTGATCGGCACGAAAGGGTTTCTCTCCCATGTCCGCAAATAATGCGCGCATCGCCTTACGATCAAGGTCTAATAAATTGATCTTCTTTTCACTCATATAGCTAACCTCAACACCAAAACCGGATCCTGTAACAGGGCGGCGAATTATACAGACGCAAATAAATTTTAGCCAGTAACTCAATTAACCTATGCTAGAATCTCCACGGGCTAATGTTGGCCTAAAATACGGAGTTGTAATTCCACCTATATGTTAACCCTCATCATTATAGTGCTTGTCGCTGTCGGAGTTTCTTTTCTGTGCAGTGTGTTCGAAGCTGTTCTGCTATCGGTTACCCCAAGTTATATCGCATCACTCGAACAAACTGACAGTGCCGCAGCCACGCGCTTGCGTAAACTGAAAGAAAATGTCGAAGCCCCTTTGGTGTCAATCCTTACGTTGAATACTATCGCCCATACCGTCGGCGCCGCCGTTGCGGGTGCGCAAGCAGCGAAAATATTTGGTGACGATATGTTGGGTGTTTTCTCGGGCGTATTGACCTTTATTATTCTGTTCTTCTCAGAAATTATTCCTAAATCATTGGGTGCCAACCATTGGCGTCGCCTCGCACCGAGCGTGTCTGTTGCCGTGATGTGGATGAAGCGTGTCACTAGACCGCTGATCTGGATGTCGCAGCAAGTCACTCGTTTGATGGGCAAAGGTGATGAAGGCCATTATATCCGCCAAGAAATGAGCGCGATGGCAAAAATCGGCCATGAATCCGGTGAGCTTGACGAGCAAGAGTCGAAAATTCTGACGCAAATGCTCAAGGTACGTGATATGCCCGTTACAGCAATCATGACACCGCGCACTGTGATGTTCTCGCTGCCAGTGGATCTGACTCAAAATGAGTTTGTACGTCAATATCGCGACAAGCCTTTTACCCGTATTCCAGTATACGATCAGGATCATGACGATATTATCGGTTATATCACCCGTACCGATGTGTTGCTGGCTGAGCGTTACACACCAGAAGCACCGATTGGTGAGCTTAAACGGAGTTTATTTGTGGTGCCTGAAACCGCCAAAATTCTGCCACTGTTTGAGCGTATGATTAAACGTAACACCCAAATTGCTATGGTGGTCGACGAGTACGGCAGTAGCCAAGGTATTGTGACTCAAGAAGATATTATCGAATCTATGCTAGGATTAGAGATTGTCGATTTAAACGATCCCGCGACCGATATGCAGCAATTAGCACGTAAACTTTGGACTAAGCGCATGAAGCAAAAAGGCATTCGCCTATCCGATGACGGTGATTTTGAAGCCGCATCCGATGATGACGAAGCCAAATCCGGTTAAAGGCTAAGCCAGTTTAGTGCTTGTTAATATAAAGGGAGCCTAGCTCCCTTTATTCTTTTAGAATGCGGATAACTCAGAACCCTCTGAGCCTCGCATTTTGAGGTCGCTTGGGTATATACTCACCCGCCGTAATAGAGGTAAGTTATGACACAGAGCTACACACTCTCACTCGCGCACATTAATGACACCCATTCGAATTTTGAGCCCTGCCGCGTCCAATTTAGTCTTAACCTCGGCCAGCATAAGCTTGATGTAACCAGCCATAGCGGTGGTTATGCCCGCATCGGCCACCACATCACTAAGGCACGTCAAGCTGCTGCACAAACCAATACGCCGTTTGTTTTCCTGCACGGTGGCGACAGCTTCCAAGGCACGCTTTATTTCAGCCATTTTAAAGGCAAGGCCAACGCCCACTTACTCAATCTGTTAGCGCCCGATGCTATGGTCATTGGCAACCACGATATCGATGAAGGTAACGCCAGACTTGCCGAGTTTGCTAAGCAGATTGATTTCCCATTGCTTGCGGGCAACATGGATTTAAGCCAAGAAGATCTCAACAAACCCGGTTGTCTGCGTGGTTTGCCTAATATCTTGGATTATGATCATGAGCAAAAACGCGCGAAATATCTGCTTAAGCCTTTCCACGATAAGACGTTAGCCATTGTCGGTATTACGTTAGATCAAATGAAAGAGATCGCTCGCCCCGATCCCGACACTCATTTTGTCGATGCTATCGCCACAACCGCACGCACGGTTGAGCACCTTAAAAATCAAGGCATCAAACATATTATCGTGCTCAGCCACTTAGGCCTAGATCAAGATAAGCGCCTTGCGGCCGAAGTAGAGGGTATTAGCCTGATCGTAGGCGGTCACACGCATACGCTACAGGGCGATTTTCGCGCCTTAGGTTTGAGCAACCTACCCTACGGTGAAGTCATCAATAACACACCGATAGTGCACGCGGGGAAATATGCCGAAGTCGTCGGCTTAGCCGAGATAACATTTGATGCTGAAGGTAAAGTGCAGAGCTTAACTGGCGGCAATTACTTCATGCTGGATCAACACTTTATCTTAAGTGCTAACACAACCGTCGATAACCAAGATTACCAAGCGGTGCGCCAACAGCTCAGTCAGCATCCAAATGTCCTTTGGGATGATGCCGATACCGATATTGATGGCGTTATTCGAGACATCTACAAACCCGCCATCGCAGAGATGGAAAACAAAGTCTTAGCACTGGTGCCAAAAAACTTAGTCCATACGCGCCTGCCGTCTAAGGCCCTGCCCCACGGCAGTGAAATTGCGCCTTGGGTCAGCCGCAGCATGTTCCAAGAAGCTAAGCTTGTCGACCCTAGGGTGAACTTTGCCCTGCATAATGCCGGCGGTGTACGCCAATCAGTGGCCCAAGGTCAGTTGACGCTAGCGGATGTGATGGGGCAGTTGCTGCCCTTCGAATTGCCATTAGTTAAATATGAAATTCAAGGTCAATTCCTCTATCAAGCGCTCGAATCGGCGATTAACGCGGCAACCAACAACAGTGTCCGTGGTACAGGAGCAGGTAGTTTCCCGTACACCTACGGCCTACGGTATTACTACGATGGGCGACGCCCACTGGGTGAACGTTTATTCAGACTAGAAATGATGCAGCAGGACAGCCAATCCCTTTGGTATCCGGTTGAGCCTGAGTCACTGTATGTGGGGGTATCGACCTCTTACACAGCGGCAGGTAAGGAAGGCTATCATCCATTGCTGCAAGCTCGCTGGCAGGAGTCGATGGAGTCTCTGACGTTGCCACAGGCCTTTATTCGATTCTTAAATCGCTCACCGAATCTGTCTGATTTACTGTCACAGCACGTGCATTACACCAGCCACAGCCAACGTATGGGTTAAGTGCCAATGCTCCTCATGGCGTCAACATTGATGCAGTGAGGAGCAAAGTAAATTAATGAGTGACTGGGAACTGTCTTCCTAACAAAGCGTTGAATAGGCAGTGATGCAAAACAAACGTTGCTCTCATTGCCTGTCATCAAAATTGCTAGAATTATAAAATTGCTAGGCTCTTAAAATTGCCAGTCGCATTGTGGCAAGCGCTCAGTAAACCAATCCTTTGCCTTGCCCTGCGCGTCTTTACGCCACGCCATAAACACAGCTTGGGGTGGGCGCGGCATTTCCACATGACAAGCCACTAAGCTCCCCGTCGCCAACGCATCTAAAATCAAGTGTTTTGGAATGTAGCCTACGCCGAGTCCCAATTGCTGAGCCTTAATCTTGGTTTGCATATTTGGCACCCGGATCACTTGGCGACTATCAAATAAACCGCTCGAGCGCTGCGCTAAGGCAGTCGAACTGTCAGCCACCACAATGGAAGGGAATTGCAGCAATGCCTCGGTCGGAATAGGACCCGCATGTTGCGCCAATGGGTGGGCAGGATTTAAGGCAAACACAAACTCCAATTCACCGATTTCGACCACATGATATTGACCTTTTGGCAGTTCACCCGTTACGCCGATGGCAATATCGGCACGGCCCGAATAGAGTGCATCCCAGCCGCCACCTAAGGACTCTTCACTGATGTTCACCGTCACTTGCTTACCCAGCTCAGTAAATTCCCCGATCAACTGCAATAGGGGTAAATCCGGCACGACAGTATCAATTGCTAAGGTTAACGAAGACTCCCAGCCGGTCTCGAGTTGACGCACCGCTTCTTCGAGCCTAGACGTTGCCGAAAGGATTTCTCGACCTTGGCGCAGCACAAGTTGGCCGACTAAGGTCAGTTCGGCGCGTTGGCCCTTACGTTCAAATAATTTTGTGCCTAAATCGCTTTCCAGTTTCTGCACTGTGTAGGTCAGCGCCGACGGCACTCGGAACAAGGACTCGGCCGCTGCGGAAAAACTGCCTTTTCTATCAATGGCATCGAGTACGATTAATCCATCGAGACTAATAGATGGCAACATAAAAACCTCATATTCAAATTATTTGAAGTAGACATTGAAAATGTTCCGATTTTCTTTGCCAAAGGTCAAGTCTACACTGCTTAGCAATGGAGAGGTTCTGCGGAACTCACTGCCGAAATCGGATGTAGACACTGAGTAAAGTTAAGTTAGAACAGATTTAAAAACTGAGTTAAAACTGATTGAACAATACACTAAACACTTGTCAAATAATTTGAAATAAGGAATAGCCCATGAAAGCACTCATCGCAAAAACACTCAAATCAGCCCCTAGTCTTGCCCCACTGGCACTGCGTCTTCCTATCGGGATTATCTTAATCGCCCATGGTTCACAAAAACTGTTTGGCTGGTTCGGTGGGTACGGCTTAGAAGGCACTGGACAATGGATGGCATCCATAGGTTTGACGCCAGGTTACTTAATGGCACTGATGGCAGGTTCAAGTGAATTCTTCGGCGGCCTATTCCTGTTACTCGGCCTGCTGACTCGCCCAACCGCCCTCGTATTGTCATTCACTATGATAATAGCGATTTTCTCAGTACACATAGGCAACGGTCTGTTCCTTGCCAACAACGGTTACGAATTTGGTCTCGCCCTACTCGCAGCCACAGTGTCATTGGCGGTTTCAGGTGCAGGCAAGTTCGCTGTCGATAACGTATTCGCTAACCGCATCAAATAAAGGGGAAGCAAGATGATCACATTAAGAAAAGCACAGGATCGCGGTCAAGCAGATTTAGGCTGGCTAAAGAGTCAACATACCTTCTCTTTCTCTAGCTACTATGACCCAGAGCACATGGGGATTTCATCCCTAAGAGTCATCAACGATGACAGCGTTGCACCGGGTGCAGGTTTTGATACCCATGGACATAAAGACATGGAGATCATCAGTTACGTGATATCTGGCACTATCGCCCATAAAGACAGTTTCGGAAATATCAAAACTTTACCTGCTGGTGAGTTTCAGTTGATGTCGGCGGGTAAAGGCATTTACCACAGCGAGTTCAATGCTTCTAATACTGAGCCGCTACACTTTTTACAGATTTGGATCCGCCCAGATACCTTAGGCATAGATGCGGGTTATCAGCAAAAGGCATTCGAGCAGAGCTCACCGCTGACAGCAGTGGTGACACCAAACGGTGAAAATGGCACGCTGAAAGTGCAACAGGATGCGACCCTATATCGTTTAGTGTTAAGCGAAGGCGAAAAAGTGACGATGGCCAGAACCGCCGAACAAGCGAGTCGTCATCTGTATGTTCAATTGATTGAAGGTACGCTGGATATCAATGGTACAACACTCACGACTGGGGACGGCGCACATCTGACCCAACTTGCGAGTGTCGACTTTACGGCAACAAGCGGCCAAGTCACCGCACTAGTATTCGACTTGTCGGCTAATGCGTAATAC
The DNA here is from genome assembly GCF_025370265.1 of Shewanella septentrionalis. Classification (NCBI taxonomy): domain Bacteria; kingdom Pseudomonadati; phylum Pseudomonadota; class Gammaproteobacteria; order Alteromonadales; family Shewanellaceae; genus Shewanella; species Shewanella septentrionalis. Next base: position 210,577 of record NZ_JAMTCC010000001.1, read on the forward strand.
GAGCGGCTTAACTGAACCACTCAGTACAGCCGCTTAACGATTAAGCAAGTCATTGAGCAAGTGATTACATGCCAGCTTGATAAGCACTCACCTAGAAAACCTAGAAGCACTGCCACAAGTCATCTTTGGCAGTGTTTTTTATTGGCGTTTTGATGGCCATGTTATAAAGCGATGTTATAAAAGCAGTGCTAACGGCCTCGTTGAGCGAACCAGACCAGCACTTTAATAAGCTGAGTTAAAGCGCGAGTGTCATACTGAAGTTAACCAACACTTGGGCTTGGCCCTGTGCTTTATCCGCCGCATTCAAAAAACGCTTATGTTCATTACGGCGAATACTGCGAAATCCTTGTTTTTCAAAAAATGGTCGCGCGAGATAGGATGCTTCAACCGTTAATCGTTTCAGCGCTAAAATTTTAACTTCTTCAAACAACGCAAAATACAAAGAGGTGGCCACCCCAGAACGGGCATATTCGGGATGCACGAACAGACATTCCACTTCGGCAGCGGCTTCAACTTCACTGTCGGCACCTATCTTAAGATTGATAAATCCCACCAGCATGTTATCCGCTTCAGCAACCCAAATCGTGGTGCCCTTTAAGCGTTCGAGCCAATAGTTCTCACTGCGGATCTCACCTTCGATATAAGCCCATGCAGAGCGTTCGGCAAACGAGTAAAACTCGCCAGAGCCTTGCATTACACTCGCCTCAAAGATCGCCGCCAGCTGCGAGACATCCGATGGCGTAAATAGTCGGATCTTCATTCTCTGCCCTCCATCTTGAATTGTTAATCGCTTAAGATTAACCGTATTCTAATTTAAGTTAAATAGTACTGATTTAACTTAAATAGTGTCACTCAACGGCGTTAAGCTAATGTTTTACTGTGGAATACCTTACATCACTTTTTGGTTGAACCCCTAGTAAGCTAACGTTAAATATTCTTCTCCATATAGAAGCCCGGGATCACTTGCCCAAGTTTTTGCTGATAACTGCGCTGTATTTGAATGAATCCCATACGGGTAAATAACCCTTTAGAGAGATAAGAGGCGTCCACACTCAAGCGCGCATAGCCTTGCGCCTTAGCCCACGCTTCTAAAACACGATAGGCACGCTCACCCAATCCCTTAGCTTGATAATCTGGATGGATATATAAGCTGTCTACATAACCTTGGTGCGCAAAATGGGTTTCGACATTGATAAAACCGCAGCAAATTAAAGAAGCTGTCGCTGCATCTTTGACTAATACTACCCACGCCTTCGAGCGGTTTAAGCGCAAATCCCAATGTTTAGCCGATCTTGGCGCCGCAGACCAAGCTGCAAGTTGCGCTTGTGAATAACGAGCATGGGTAATGTTATGCACACAAAGATGAAATAACTCACTCACCTCACGGGCATAACATGGCTGATAAGGCTGGATCTCGAACTGTTCAAACGCCGTCACTTAAGTGTTCTCTGTTAAGTAATAACCGCTAGCAATAGCGCTATTTTGCCGCGTTTCGCTTAATCGAGATAGGCTCAAATTTTGCGGCATTGGAGGCTAGAAACAAAAACGGCCTCGAAAGTATCGAAGCCGTTGGATTAAAGAGGCGCACAGGTTAGCGCACTCGTTACTGTTACTTCTTATCGATTTGACCAACAAATAACAGTTTATCAAAGGTGCGGTTTAAGGTTTTGCTAGTGAATTCGTTCATCCACATTTGTTCAACCACAGCCACTTTATCGCCTTTACTCACTTCAGTTTGAGGACCTGCAGCCCAAAAAGTGGTGTCAGCTTCTTTAATTTGTACGTAGGTGTAACCACCACCGTTCATCGTATCAACAACAGTACCTTCGTGGGTGACACCCTGAGCCCAAGCACTTGACATGCCTAACGCTAAAGTCGCTACCGCCGCTAATTTTACCCATTTTGCCATCATGCCTGCGTTCCTTTTGTTTTGCTAATATGCTGCATTAAAGCACGCTAAAAACAATAAATCGCTAATCTCTATCACGAAATACAACACTTATCGCAAAAGCAGTATTTTTCTTCAAAGAGGGGAACTCATTTCAACAGCGGTTTTAGCATGCCTTCTAAACCATTAAGCTTGATTTCGTACATTAGGGCTAATTGCTCACCGAGTTTTCCCTGGGGGAAACCTTGCTTATGGAACCACACCAAATAAGGTTCGGGTAATTCGAGTAACTTACGCCCAGCGTACTTACCAAAGGGCATTTTTTGATTTACAGCGTCGATGAGTAGTTGCTGATCCATAGATTGTGATCTCGTGCAGGTCGTCCCGATTATCCCAAGGATGCTACAACATAAGCCAATCAATGTCGCCGTTAACTCATACAACACTCCCACATAAGTCATCCAATACTTAAGGTGAGTACCATAAACGCACAAACTACATTTCCAGCTGAATCCTAAGCAACAATTTTTAATAGATTTGGCCCTAAATTAGCGCATGGCGCATATTGAAAACCATATTCACTGCATAAGCGTTCAGACTCACCATAGGCGGTAATGCTGATACAAGTCCCAGAACTTGCGTGTCCATCGACAAAGTCCATCACTCGCTCAAGCATGATCTTCGCCAGCCCATAGGATTGGTATTCGGGCAACACGATAAAATCTTCAATGGCCAAATGCCCAGGCTTATTACCGTAAACACACGCCGTAGCTAACAGATTAGACTTAGCGACTCCCGCGCCAGCATGCTCCATTTCAGCATTGTCACTCAATCGGATAGAGACCCAAAACAGTGCCTGCACATCCGCAAGCTCAACACCGATCGAAGGGCGGCCAGCGGCACTACGCAGATTGAGTAATTCATGGAATAGCGGTGCTGTTTCAACGAGTTCAAACTTAATAGGCATAATAGTTTTGATATCCATTTGGCATCCCTTCTCTCATGGTTGAAATTGCAAGCGATTTAGACGGCAGTCTAAGAGATGATAAAGCCAGCATTTGGCAGTTTGATGACAAGCTCCTCACCAAACAAGACCACTTTCGACTGAGAAGTCGATTCTTTACACGGATTCATTAATAACATTTAGCAATATAAAATTAACATTTATACCGATAGAGAAATAAAAAGTCAGAATTCAGATTTTGTGAACAGGCATAGATTGCAACAAACAAGCCTGCAACTTGATACCACTCAAATTAAACCTTTTAAAAATAAAAACTTAAAAATATCACTCACAAATTATTCCTCAACTATTACTTGTCAAATTAACGGCACGTGACCAGATACTGACAAAAAACCATTGCTGACAATTTAATCAAAAACCGTCAAAAAATCAGCCAATTGACTGAGGTTAACATAAGGTTTACATTCGATTTCGAGCACAAAAACGGTGTGGCTCCCAACTCATCAACTCGCTGCCCAAGGGTCATCAAAAGAATTAAGGAATGCGTCATGATAGTGTTAATCGGCGGAGAAAAAGGCGGCAGCGGTAAAAGTTGTTTAGCCCAAAACATAGCTGTCTTTCTAACCACAGAATGCAATGCCTCAGTCATTATGGTGGACTGCGATCCCCAACGCACCACATCAGATTGGATCCAGGCAAGGAATAATAATCCCAAATTGGCCAGCATCAATTGCGTGCAGCTTTACGGCAAGATCCGTAATGACTTGCTCAGTCTTGAACAACATTATGATGTCGTCATAGTCGACTGTGGTGGTCAAGATAACTTAGCGCTACGTGCAACCATGTCTGTCGCCGCTTACATTTTAATGCCCTTAAGACCTAAGCGTCGCGATTTGAAAACCGTTAGCCACATGGACGATATCGTCGCGACTTGTAAGATGATAAATCCAAAGCTACAGGCTTCATTTGTGATTACCCAATGCCCAAGTTTACCGAATCAAGCTAACCGAATTTTAGAAGCCAAAGAAGTCTGTAAAACCTATGATATCAACGTCCTTGATGCAATAACCTACTGCCGTAATGTGTATGATGACAGCGAAGAGTCAGGACTATCAGTGATTGAAATCGACCCTAGCGGAAAGGCCGCAGAAGAAATCCGTACTATTGCCTGTGAATTGTTCCAAGTCGATTGCGCCGCGAGTTTAGAAGACAACCTACACCCTGCAAAGCTTGCTCAGAGTACTGGTAAAGGTCAGATGCACAATGGTTTGATAAATAATTGTTTGGTCAATAATGGCTTACACCATCAAGCTCAACCCTCTCACCTTACCACTCAACAAAGGGGGCAAAATGGGACTCAGCGACCTCAAGAAAAACGCTATGCCATCTAGCAACATACAGCCGTCGCTTTCGTTAGATGAGTTTATTGAGGCAGCCAACTTATATGCAATGGGACAAAGTCCTAATAAGACAAAAGGCAGTCATTTCGCTTTTGAAACAGCGACAACGAACGCTAAAACCGCTGACCAAACGTTCACTAACATAACAACTGACACTGGGCTGAATCATTCCAATGTACTGATCTTGCATAAACAGAGCTTAGGGACAGAAGTCTTATCGCCAGCAAACGTTGAGGCGAAAACTCACTATCGCAAGGCAACCTTTTCACTCAGCGAAGCGGCTATTAGCCAGCTCGCGACCTTGTCGCAAGACAGCACGCTCTCCAAATCGAAACTGCTCCGATTCTTGATTGAACAACATTACGAGCTGCCCATTGCCCTGAGGCAATTACGAGAACAACAGCGCCAAAACAGTTAACACTTCGCAATACTCCCACCCTTTTCCGGTAACTCAGCTAAGCTCGGGTTATCGGCTTTTTTACTCAAGAACAAAAAACCAAGATAAAAACCACAATATAATCGCGGCATAAGTGCTGATCCCACCTATCCTTAAATGTACAGAATGATAAATAAGTGTTATTTATTCACAGTGAATCAGTAACGTTAAGGTGTATTTTTTGCGAAAGCCAAACCAACTTATCTGTCTTTGTTTAAGCGCTGCGTTTCTAATGCCCTGCTATGCTGAGTTTTCATTGGCACAAATCCCGCCGCTCACGAACAAAGCGCCCATCACCTTAGTCGCAGAAAAGGGATTTTGGACCGACTATTTAACGCAAGAAATGTTGCCTAAATTCACTGAAAAAACTGGTGTAAAAGTGCAAGTGATCAGCACCGAACTTGATAGTATGTTTAATTTGCAGACCCAAGATTTACTCCAAGGTTCAGGCAAATACGACTTGCTGACGATGGAAGCTGGCTGGGCAAAAGAATGGGCAGCCAATGGCTACACAGTCCCTTTAGTCGAACTCGCAAAACTCTACGATCCCGACGGTGAAAAGGCCATGGAGAAATACCTAGAACCCTATTACCCATCGCTACTGAACATCTTATCCTACCATGGAGAAATCCATGCTATTCCCTACAATAACTATGTGATGGGTAATCATTACCGAGCCGACCTCTTTGATAATAACACTGAAAAAACACATTTTCAGAGCCAGTTCGGTTACCCGCTCGCACCAGCAAAAACCTTAACCGAGTTACGGGATCAAGCCCAGTTTTTCACCCGTAAAGCGGGCACTATGTTGGCGGATAAAATGTTAACCCACGACTTTTATGGCTTGGCGCTAATGTCGGGTGATAAGCCACATATTAACGATGAATTTTCCAGCATGATCTGGAGCTTAGGCGGCAATTGGATGCAGCCAATTTATAATGAACAAAAAAAGATCAGTCATTTTGAGGTGCCGACTATCAACCATGAGGCCATCAAAGCCGCCAAGCTTTATCGCGAATTAATGCCCTATGCCGTGCCTGCCAACGAGCAATTTGCCTTCAATGAGGCTGCCAATGCAATCGCCACAGGGCAAGCGGCAATGTGGCCTTTCGCTTACAATAATTTGTGGCATAAGTCCTTCAAAGTTGAGCAAAATATTCCCGGCGCACGCCTTGCTGTAAGTCAAGTACCCGGCGGTTATCCCTATAACGGCGCCTATGCTTTTGCCGTGAGTTATGACAGCAAAAATCCCCAAGCGGCCTATTGGCTCATCAAATACATGGGCACCTATGAAGCACAACACGCTTATGCTCTCGGCGGCGGTAATCCATGTCGTATGGATGTCGTGACCGCCCCCGAATTTAAAAGTGAATCATTAAGGACCATAGCGGGGGCATTCGAAGCAAGCCATATCGCTAATATGTTTTGGTCAACTAAAGTGCTAGAACTTGGGCATTTTACCAGTACAGCCATGGGACAGATTTACCCTGAACTCAGCCATGCATGTTATCGCGCTAGCCGCATGCCCGCTGACAGCGAGGATATTTTTATTAAATTAAGTGCAGAGATAAAACACCTCCAAAATACCTATGGAGAGGTACCTGCGATTGACAAGAAAACTAATGACAAGCACTAAGCCGCTGAAAAGCCTAAAACAAAAAATAACTTTAGCCTTCTATATCATAGTGGGCATGGCGCTGTTTAATGGTGTTGTTGCGATACTACTGTCTCAGCAACTGAAATCAGAAATTGAGCAACTGGTGGGCGTCGATGTGGTAAAAGTCACCACTGCGCTACAACTGGCAAAAAACAGTGAAAAACTCCAAATCATCACAGCGCGTCTAAATCATTATGATAATGAACAACAAAGACTTCGTCTATTGAGTGAACTCTCGGCGCAGTGGGAACGACTAATTAATGACTCCCGATTACTGACGTCCATTGAAACCTCTGCTGTCAGTAAGCAAGAATTGAATCACGCGTTAGATATTCAACTTTACTATTTACAACAGTTGCCATTACTTGACGAGTTAACCGATTCCGCCCTTCAAGCCAATTTACAAGCGGCAAATATTCAAGCCAATTTAACTTCAATGGCATCGGGATTTACCGATGAAATGCAAACCCAATTTCACCGTATCAATGCCGATTCTGAACGTCAACTTAAGCTGAAAAATTTTGACAAGATTTCGGTGAACATCAATACCAATCAGCAATTGTCTCAATTTAGTCATTTGGGAGAACACTTATTTACCAGCCTCTCTCAAGTAAAAATTATCGACAATCTAGTTGAGCTTAACCACACCCAAAGAGAAGCGATGCGGCTACTGTTAAATATGGAGGCGATTCTCGAAGGGATTAACGGGGATACCGGTTTATATTTCAATTTGTTATCGCAAATAAAGCAGACCATGGTCGGTGAAGATAACCTATTTGAACTGTCCCGCAAGGCCATTAAAAGTACCTATATAGCCAATGCGCATTTAGAGTACCAAGCCGATGCCGCGCAAATAGTTGCGACCTATACCCAGAATCTGGTTAACCAAGTCGAAAATGAAATCCAACAAACGGGCGGCGAGCTTAAAAGTGACAGCACCGCATTTATCATATTGATTTTCTGCAGTGGCATTTTGTATTGCTTCTTCATCTGGCTCACCAGCTGGCACTTTATCACTAAGGGGATTATCAAGCCTGTGATGGCGACGCGAGATGCCATGAATGCCATCGCCCATGAAAAACTCGACACCCGTATGCCTGTCACCGATAACCTAGAGCTGCAGCAAATGGTGAGTTCATTAGAAACACTCAAAAGCTATGCGGCGCAAGTTAAAGGAATGGCGGAAACCGACGGACTAACGGGCTGCTACAACCGTCGCTATTTAGACATGCAACTCCAAAAAGAACTCGAGTATGCCAGGGATCATAATATGCCTCTGGGCATCATTTTGTTTGATATTGATAACTTTAAACAATTTAACGACAGATATGGCCATGTCGCTGGCGACCAATGCCTGCAGAAAATTGTTAACGCCGCAAAATCCCTCTTAAAACGCCCAACTGACATACTTGCCCGCTATGGTGGTGAAGAGTTTATGCTAGTGCTGCCATCGAGTCATCTCGAGGATATCTATCAATTTGCCGAACAGTTGCGTGAGAAAATCATCAGCTTAGAAATCCCCCATGAAGACTCTCCCCATTCGGGCATACTTACCATCAGCGCGGGGATTACCTGTTGGCAGCTACCGCAACTACTGGATGCGAATAGTTTAATTAATCGAGCCGATGAAGCCCTTTATCATGCCAAACTGACGGGGCGTAACCGCACCGAGGCCCTCCTCTGCCAACCCATTCACTATGCCTAACCCCCGGTTCGTCTATCCCTTAGCCGCCAATCGCGGCAACAACCGCGCTTCTTTTTTCAGCAAAGGATTGAGTTAAGCCCTCTTCATCCCCATTAGCTAATATTAAGATAATCAGGATTAGAACAGGGAAAGTATGCTCGCTATTGTTATCACGCTTATCCTCGGAGTCGGGGCAATTGCTTGGCTACTTTCAAGTCGTTGGCGTAAAACCTTGCACCGCCGCCGGATCACGGCCAAACCTTTCCCAAAAGAATGGCGCAACATTCTTAAAAAAAGACTGCCTTACTTCCATGCGTTACCGACAGATTTACAGCTACAGCTCAAACGGCTTATCCAAATCTTCATCGATGAAAAGGAGTTTGTTGGCTGCGATGATTTCGAGATCACCGATGAAGTGAGAGTCACTATCGCAGCACAGGCGTGCCTCCTGCTGCTCAATCGAAAAACAGACTTTTACCCCAAACTGAAACAAATTTTAGTCTATCCCGATGCCTTTATCGTTAATAATCAACATACAGACACCAGCGGTATTGTGTGGGAACAGCGCAATGTGCTGGCGGGCGAATCTTGGGAATACGGCAAAGTGGTGCTCTCGTGGAAAAATACCTTAGACGGCGCCGCCGATCCCCACGATGGCAATAATGTCGTGATCCACGAGTTTGCCCATCAGCTCGATCAAGAAGACGGCCAAGCCAATGGCGCGCCGATACTGCAACATTTTGCCGATTACAGCACTTGGTCAGAAGTGCTAAGCAAGGCTTTCACCCAATTACAGCACAGCGCAAACTTTGGCACGCCCTCATTATTTAATTACTATGGTGCGACGAATCCCGCTGAATTTTTTGCCGTTATTACTGAAGTTTTTTTTGAAAAGCCAGAGGATTTCTACCAACAACACCCAGACTTGTATCGGGAACTGAGCCGCTTTTATCAACTCGATCCGATAAACTGGCATTAACCCATAAAAGTAGAGGCACACTAAATGCTCAAAGACACTCATGCATTTGCAGTTAAAGGCACCACTGTTAATCACGCCGCTATTATGAGTCGCGCGACTAATGTCAGTCGTGCTACTAATGCCAGTCGTGCCACTAGTGTTAATCGCGCTAGCTTGGGGTTACTGCTCAGCGTATTAATGCTTGGTGGACTTATTGTAAGCGCACAGGCACAGGACTCGCCGACACAAAGCGCTCAAACACAAGATACTCAAGTCCAAAGCGCTCAAACAACATCGAGTTCAGACCAACAAGCGGCAGCTCAGGTGTTGGATTTACTCAACCAATATTCAAGCGATGCCAATTGGGATAAGTATTTTGCCCTGTACCGAAAAGACGGCATTTTTATTGGTACGGATGCGAGTGAACGTTGGGGAATGGCGGAATTTGAACATTACTCCCGCCCTACAAAAGGTTGGCGCTATGATTTAACGGAGCGGCATTTAATCCAACATGGCGACGTCATATTGTTCGACGAGTTATTAAATAGCCCCGCCTATGGTGTCAGTCGAGGAACCGGTACTTTGATCAAAACCGATGGCTACTGGAAAATTGCACAATATCATTTAAGTTTCCCAATCCCCAATGAGATAGCAAAACAGATCACCACCGAGATCAAAGCCGCAAACAAGCAGTAATGACGTACTCCCCAGAATGCAGTTTCGAAAGCGTACAATTTATAAAAGTGAGATTTCGATAGCATCGCTGTTTCAAATTGTACAGTTTCAAAGAGTACGGTTTCAAAAAAGCAGCGTTAAGATAAAACAATTAACAGCGAACGCTATCTCAAGGACACGGTAAAACACACATTCGCCAATTGGGAGAAGTGGATAAAACTTTGAAAATCCACTTCTTCAAATGCCCTTTCCGAAGGGCCCCTATCAGCATAATAAAACCCGATCACTTTGCTATCAACCAACAAAGGCGCAAGTAAAAAGCCCTGCCTTGACACGTGCCGTGCCTGTAATTCTTTGCACTGCTCCTGCCATTTTTTAGAACAGGGATCGTCCACCCAAAGTGGTGCCTTATGCTCCATCGCTTGATGAAATAGCCCACGTTTGTCACTCAAATCGATAATAAACTCTTGTTTTATCGCATCGGCATCACGGCCCAATATCACCCTAGGCTGGAGCTGTTTACGGCTTGGCGATAACAACAAAACACCGCAGCGGTCAACACCCACGCCCTCAAGAATACCTTCAAGAACCGTCTGCATTATCTGATTGAAATCTGCTTTATTAATGGCAAAACCTGTCAATTCACGCAACTTAGCTAACTGAATATTCAAGTTAACTTGATAGACTGGCATATCTAACGGAATGGGAGGTAGATCGGGTTCAGCGGCGACAATACGTTTAGGATCGGGCAAGTAATCGAGTAACACTTTAGCACCGTACACTTCTGCCAACTTATGGGTCGCATTCGCGCAGCGTTGCATTCGTACCAAAAACTCTTTCTCTTCTAGCCCAGTAAAACTCGCAGCTTGAGTCATACGTTTCGCTAACTCGAGCTTATCGAGAACGGGTTGCGATAAAATGTCGCAGAGCTTATCGGCAAGAAAAATAGCCCGAATATCTGGCCGCTGATCCTCTGGATAATTCAACGCTTGGATCAGCAACTCTCCCAATCCCCAATTGCGGGAAATACTCTGGGTGAGCTGCAAAAAAGAAGCACCAAGGGCTTCGCGGGTAGCACTTCTCTCTTCGGCGGGCGTTTCACATTGGCAAAGCGTTAAATCTAATTCTTCGGTAAATTCGCCCCCAATACTCCAAAAAGCGCTCTCGCCGATGTGATACAACAAAGAGGCAATAAAGGCTTCCTCCTGCATTTCCTCGTCATGATGACTCAACATCATCCGCGCAATCATGGCCGCTTGAAATGCCTTGGCCATCAACTTAATTAACCTTTGATAGACATTGGGCGCGAGATTTTTACTCTCCAACAAGCTTGAGAGTAACTTAGCTGTGATACAGATATTTCGCACTGCATCGAAACCCAGCACTATGGCGGCGCGGCTAACGGTGGAGATTTGGCTACTCCCCTTATGATAAATAGCACTATTGGCGACTCGAAGAATACGAGAGGTTAAGGCGTTATCGTGCATCACGCTACGCCCAAGTAATGCGAGAGAGGAAACGTCATCCTTGGCGAGCTTTTCTAGCGATTTAACAGTCGAACACAGTGCGGGCATTTCTAATTCACTGATCCGATTTGTCCAATAATCGACCCCTTTATTAGTATTGTTATTAGGCTTCAACCCAAATTTACCTTAGCAATAAAACCTTATTGTTTTGAGTATAGATAAGCACACATATTTCGCCCGTGGTCTAAGGCTTGTTTTCACCAATCAACAGTTAATTGCTCAATAATTCAACATCAAGTTATACCCGCAAATAAAAATGCCCGAGACAAAGCCCGGGCATTTAGAGGTTTTAAAACAAGCAGCGCTTAGGCGGTGAAGTGCTGCTTCATAACCCGCAACACTTTATCTATGTCCTGACGGCTCACATCTTTGTGAGTCACAAGCCGAATCGTGCGCCCAGGGCTTATTAGAATGCCTTCAGCTCGACAGTGTTTCGCCAATAAATCCGCATCAACTTTAGGCGCTAATTTGGCAAATAACATATTGGTTTGTACTGCGGCTAAATCGACGTCGAACTCGCTCAACTCGGCCAACTGACGAGCCAAATACGCCGCGTTGTCATGATCTTCACTCAGTCGTTGCACTTGCTCAGTTAAGGCGAGCTTACCTGCCGCAGCAAGTATCCCAGCTTGACGCATGCCGCCACCGAGCATTTTACGCCAGCGTATCGCCTTCTTAATCAAACGCTCGTCACCTAAGAGTAATGAGCCAACTGGCGCGCATAACCCTTTGGACAGACAAATCGACACAGAATCAAAATGCGCCGTAATCTTACTTATCGCGATATTCTGCGCCACCGCAGCATTAGCAACTCGCGCGCCGTCGAGATGGATTTTTAATCCGCGATGAAAGGCCAATGCCTGCGCGTCCGCTAAATAGCTTTGCGGGATCACTTTACCGCCAATTGTATTCTCTAAACTGAGCAAACGCGTGCGGGCAAAGTGGATATCGTCAGGCTTAATGGCGGCTTCAATATCGGCCAAGGCAATGGTGCCATCGACTTGATTCAACAAAGGTTGGGGTTGAATGCTGCCTAAGACGGCGGCTCCGCCACCCTCAAATTTATAATTGTGGGCCTGCTGGCCGCACAGGTACTCATCACCACGCTCACAGTGGGCCATCAAAGCCAATAAATTCGCCTGCGTACCTGAACAGGTAAATAATGCGCTTTCAAAGCCAAACATCTCTGCGGCCATATCCTGCAGACTATTTACCGTGGGATCATCACCGTAAACATCGTCACCTACTTCGGCTCTGGACATGGTTAATCGCATCGCTGCTGTTGGCTGGGTAACAGTATCACTGCGTAAATCTATCATCTCGTCCTCAACTTAGGTTTGGTTGGCGCTTAATGGGCTCAAGACTCTAGCGCCAAAGGCTTATTTTGTATAGTTTATCATCATGCTTATTCATCATGTTACTGACTCCAAACGTGAATACATGGGCGAAGTGATGATCTGAATATTGGCTTCAACTCATAAAAACATAAACATACTCAAGATATTGCCGATATATGTCTGTCGACGAGTCGACACGTGAGCGCGTTTCACTTGGCGAAATGCGCCTAAGTCGATAGAATGCCGCACTAAGATGGTCATGCTACAACCATGCGATCACTTTAGTAATTTTGACTAGTACTTATCGTTCAATAGGTGATTTGTAGTGAAAAACTCCCAATCTCGATGGATCCAGCTGGTACTTTTACTATTAAGTTTAAGCCTGACATCGCAGGTATTCGCTTGGTCTGATACTGACCAAGATGGCGTGCCTGACATCAAAGATGCCTGCCCTAACACAGCGCCAGACACGCAAGTAATGGCCAATGGCTGTGTTGAAGAGGTCGAGGTGGAAGCGACTGCATCAGCAGATTGTAGTTCGAGTAATCCCAATGCTGAGTTCAGCGCAGATTGTCATAATATTTCTACCGCTGTGGTGTATTTTGAATTTGCCATTGCCGAAGTTGACTTTTCGCAATGGAAAACTTTAGCCTTAGTGAAAACATATTTAGCAGCGAATGATGTCACATTAACCTTAGTGGGCCACACGGATATCGTTGGCACGCCTGAGTTTAATTATCAGCTGTCACTTCAGCGCGCTCAAAATGTGAAACGTATTTTGGTTGAAGATTATGGCTTTAATCCAAATCGCTTTACCGTAATGGGTAAAGGTATATCTGAACCTGTAGCGGACAACCGTTCTAGCGAAGGGCGCAGTTTAAATCGACGAGTACAATTTATCGTCAATAATAAATAGTTTTAGTTAGCGTATATTTAGGGAGTTATTTAATGGAAAACCTTGAAGGTTTATTAAAGCAAGCACCGGATCTGATTGTGACTTATGGCTTAAAAGTTTTATTTGCCATTATCATTTTCTTTGTTGGTAAATACTTTGCTGGCGTAGCGCAAAAGCTGGTTCGTAAATTACTTAACAGCCGTAAAGTTGATCCGACCGTTGTTTCATTTGTCGCAAACCTCGCTTGGGCAATTGTGTTTGTTTTCGCAGTGATTGCCACCTTAGGCCAAATTGGCGTACAAACCGCATCGTTGGTCGCCGTTATCGGTGCCGCTGGTTTAGCTGTGGGTTTAGCGCTACAGGGTTCTCTGTCTAACTTCGCATCAGGCGTGTTAATGGTGTTATTCCGCCCTTGTCGCGTTGGTGACTATATTGAAGCCGCTGGCATTGCCGGTACTGTTGATGAAATTACTATATTCTCAACCAAACTTCGCACACCAGACAACAAGGTTATTGTGGCGCCAAATTCATCCATCATGAATGGCACTATCACTAACTATTCGGCAATGGATACTCGCCGTATCGATTTAGTGATTGGCGTGTCTTATTCTGCCGATATCGCACTCACGAAGAAAATCTTAACTGAGATTTTAGACAACAACCAATATGTGTTAAAAGATCCATCATATACAGTTGGACTGGCTGAATTAGCGAACTCTTCAATTAATTTCGTGGTTCGCCCTTGGGTAAAAACGGCTGATTATTGGACGGCTCGTTTCCAACTGCTTGAGCAAATCAAAAATGCATTAGATGCAGCCGATATCGGTATTCCATTCCCACAAATGGATATTCATGTCAAAGAATTGCCACTCAACAAATAACTCTAAATGAATAACAAAGGTCGGCAATTGCCGGCCTTTTTTTATGGTTCTGCATCGCATTTTAGCGTACCTTAAAGGACAGATATTAGCGAAGGCACAGATATTCATGTGCGAGGAAATCCAATGCAAAAATACGTTTCATTTTTAGCCGCCAGCTGCATTTATGGCTTAGTGCTGATGAGTCCCAATGCGCTTGCCAGTGAGAAAACTCAGGTTCTTATGGGTGAAAAAACCGTCACCTTGGAAGGCAAGTTACCTAAGCTGTCGCAAATGGCACCAGGATTCAAAGTGGTTGATGATCATTTTTCGCCAGTCATGCTGAGTGACTTTAAGGGTAAAACCGTGCTGATAAGTGCCGTACCAAGCTTAGATACGGGCGTGTGTGCACTACAGACTAAACGTTTCAACAGCGAAGTGAGCCATTTTTCTGATGACGTGGTCATGCTAACCATCAGTGCCGATTTACCCTTCGCACAAAAACGTTTCTGCAAAGTAGAAAACGTAGATAAAATCAAAGTGCTATCCGATTCTGTCTGGCGTGATTTTGGTGAAAAATATGGCTTGTTGATTCAAGATTACGGTTTGCTGGCGAGAGCCATTTTCATCATAGATGCCGAAGGTAAACTCCAATACCAAGAGTTAGTTCCTAATATCACCGAGCATCCTAACTATGATGCTGCACTTGAAGCGTTGAAAACCCTTCAAGCCCAGCAGTAATTTACCACTAAAAACAGGGCAGCCTTTGCTGCCCTTTTGTTTTACGATTGTCTATCTACGATTTTTTACGATCTAATGTGTGTGCTGATCGCCATTGGCCTGATAATCAAAGGTCGGCATAGACCAATGATAACGCAGCGCCAACATCCGCAAGCTAAAACCAACGCTCAGACAAATAACCAGATTAATCCACTCGGTTAATTGATAGGCTTTTAAAACGATATACAAGCCTGCCGTCAGTAGTGAAATCACCGCATAGAGTTCTTTCTTAAAAATCAAAGGCACTTGGTTACACAGGATATCGCGGATAACACCACCAAAGACACCCGTCACCAATCCCATCACCACTGCAATTGTTGGGCTAAATCCCAGCATTAAGGTCTTCTGCGCCCCCACGATAGAGAACACGGCTAAGCCTAAGGCATCGATAGCCAAAAACAACTTGGATAAATAACGCATCACAGGGGCGATAGCGACAGTGAGCAACGAAGCAAACGCAATCGCAATGAGGTAGTGCACATGCTCAACCCAAATTAACGGATAATTACCGAGCATCATGTCCCTTAGTGTGCCGCCGCCAATCGCCGTTGCGCAGCCAATAATTACCACACCAAATAAATCCATCTGCTTACGACCCGCCGCCAGAGCACCCGTCATAGCCTCGGCAATAATACCAATCAGCCAAAGTAATCCAATAATTTGCGTCTCATGCATCTTTACTACTGCCAACTAGGTAAAGAAACAGATTCTGCCTGAGAAACCCTCAGTTCTATAATGATTTTATTTTGAATTAATCATTAGAAAAATTAATTCATCATTTAATAAATAATAGTTCTTTGAGCCCCAACGCCGTAAAAATCTACTGTGTAAATTGCAAATAAAATAGCCAGTTATGCACGCAACTACATCCCACGACTATTTAGATAACCAAAATTTTTGATAAGTATTAATAACGTAAATTCAATCAGATGATAAATAACTGCAGATCATCTAATCGAATGGGCAAAACGCATAAAAATCAGCCACAAAAAAGCGGCCCTCAGGCCGCTTAATTTTCATTCAAACAGAATTAGCACTACTTAGTGTCAGGCTTAGGGGGATAATTTGCCATCACACTTCCCACAGCTTGATTGATGATCTGTACTCTTTCTTCAGGGGTATTTTTGTCGCGAATGGTATCGGCAACAGAACCACGCCAGATAAGTTTAGCGGTTTTATTATCGACTAAATCAATAATCAGAGTACCGACTTCATATTCTCTTACTGTTGTTTGGGTCTGCATATTGCCGCCCCACCCCCATCCAGGACCATAGTATGGGTTGTAGCCAAAATTACTATTGAAGGTATCAACATTGATTTTCTTATCGACTTTGGTCAGGTAGTTAACTAATACATCAGCGTCTTTCGCATCGACTAATGTCATGCCTTTACTCGCTAACTGACTATTCACCGCTTCTCTTACTCTTTGATCCATCAAGCCATCAAGATGATATCCGGCAGAATCAGCTTTCTGAGCAACCCAGGCATAGGTTTTATATTGAGTAAAATTGGCGCTAGGATCATAGTCCCAACCTGACTTCATCGAGCTACAGGCACTTAATGCCAGCACGGCTAAAGCTACAAAAATATTTTTCATCTTAATTTCCTCAGATGTTCAAACTGAACAAAGACAAGTATCAGAGATATGAATTTAGCTTACAGAGCAATCATCTGATCTACAACTCAATTGATTAAAAAGCAGCATCTCATTCAGCTTGACTTCAGCAAAATCAAAGATGATAATGATTATCAATTGAGATTAAGGGAGTAATGAAATGTACTGGTTTATTAGCGCGTTTTTGGTTGCAACAGCTATTTTTTTCCTTGCGCCAGAAAAAATCTCACTCGAGGCCAATAACGCCAAGATAAAGCGTCATTTGCCTGTCAGCTTACTGATTTTACCTCTCCTTGTACTTGGCTGGTTGGTCATAGATACCGTCGCGAATGGCACTAACTATGCGACAGTCGCCGCATTCGGCTTTGTGACCACCGCTTGTTTGATTGCGTTACCTAAACTGCATAAATTTATTATGCCAAGCGCCTTAGTGACCGCAGTAGCACTGGTCGTCATGGTCTTGATGCGTATAAATTAAAACGGCTGATAACGCTCCCTTTTTCAAAAATATGCTTACTTCCCTGCAAAGAGTTAGCATTTTGTTCAGACCACTTAAGGATAATCCTCAAGTGGTCTTTTTTTACCTCCCAGAACCCCTGCAAATTTGATAAACTCAACGGGTGTAAGTCATCTTTAAACACCTATGAATGAAACCTATGAAAGCAGATCCTAATGTATCCTTAGTGTATAGCACCGACAAAGGCCGTATTAATGTAGAGCCCGTCACTAAAGCGATTCCTGAATCCGACGGTATAGTCAGGATCCATAGAGACAGTAAGGGCCGCAAAGGCAAAGGCGTTTCGATTATCTCAGGCCTAGGTCTCGATGAAACCGCGTTAAAAGCAATGGCTCAAACCCTTAAAAAACAATGTGGTTGTGGTGGCACGGTTAAAGATTTCACTATTGAGGTCCAAACCGATAACCGCGAGCAATTAAAGCTATTGCTTGAGAAGCAGAACTACAAAGTTAAATTAGCTGGCGGTTAATCTCGCCCGACTTAGCAATATAGCAGCATGCTAGATCAACTTAGCCACATCGAACGGAGTAGTTTAATGGAGAGTTTGCAGAACCATTTCTTAATTGCCATGCCTTCACTGCACGATACGTTTTTTGAACGCTCAGTCATCTATATCTGTGAACATGATGCCAAAGGCGCCATGGGACTGGTGATCAATAAACCGCTCGGTATCGAAGTTAATTCGCTATTAGAACAAATGGATTTGCCAGCTGAGCAAGTCTCCACCGATTTAGCGTTCAATGCCAATGTCATGATGGGCGGACCCGTTTCCCAAGATCGCGGCTTTGTACTGCATACCTCTCAGCCCTATTGGGCCAACAGCACAGATCTGGGTTGTGGTTTAATGCTAACTACCTCACGCGATGTGTTAACCGCGATAGGAAGCAACAGATCGCCAGAGAAATTCCTCGTCGCATTAGGATATGCTGGATGGAGCAAAGATCAGCTCGAACAAGAGCTTGCCGATAATTCTTGGCTAACGATTCCAGCAACCAATGCACTCTTGTTTGACATTAAACACGAAGACCGTTGGCCACAGGCCAGCCGAGCTCTTGGATTTGATGCTTGGCAGGTTTCAGCTCAAGCGGGTCACGCTTAAGCCTATTTCTTAATATAAGTCAGCACACTATGAATTCGAAAACCGTATTAGGCTTTGATTTTGGCACTAAAAGTATTGGTGTGGCTATAGGCCAAGAAATCACCGCTAGCGCCACGCCATTATTGTCAATCAAAGCCGTCGATGGGATCCCCAACTGGGATCAGATAGGCGATTTAATCAAAGAGTGGCAACCCGACCTAGTTGTTGTTGGCCTGCCCTTAAACATGGATGGCACTGAGCAAGATATGACCCACAGGGCGCGTAAATTTGCGAACCGTATCAATGCTAAGTTCAAAGTCAAAATAGCCACTCAAGATGAGCGATTAACCACTACCGATGCTAAGGCGAGATTATTCGAGTTAGGCGGATTCAAGGCGCTCACCAAAGGCCAAGTCGATGCTGTGTCTGCCGTACTGATTATTGAAAGCTACTTCGAAAATAACTTCAGCAAGTAATGCCACAATAAATAAAACCACAGAAAAAAGAAAAGGATAAGTTTCCTTATCCTTTTCAGTTTGATGTTTAACCCGATAAATTATCGCATCAAAAATGTGGCTTCACTAAGTTGGCCATCATAGTAATGTGTGCATCATCATCGTTTAGTGCAGCAATGTAACGGAACTTCTCACCACCCGCCTCGGCAAAGAGATGACCATTCTCACCAACAATTTCTTCCAGCGTTTCTAAACAATCGGCGCTAAAAGCGGGGCAAACGATAGCAATATCGCGCACACCTTGTTGCGGCAACGCTTTCAAAGTCGCATCGGTATAAGGTTGTAGCCATTTGGCTTTACCAAAACGCGATTGAAATGTCATCACAAACTCATCTTTACCTAACCCAAGCTTTTCGGTAACCAGTCGAGTCGTTTTCATGCAGAAGCAATAATACGGATCGCCTAAATGCAAATTACGCTCAGGCATACCATGATAAGACAACACCAATTTTTGCGGTTTACCATGGGCTTCAAAATCAGCCGTGATCGAACTCGCTAACGCATTAATAAAATCAGCATTATCATGATAAGTATTAATAAAATGCAACGATGGAATATAGCGCCACTTGGACAACTCAGCCGCAATCGCATCAAAAGCAGAACCCGTAGTTGGCGCCGCATATTGGGGATACAGAGGTAACACCACGATTTTATCAATGCCATTTTGATGCATAGTTTGCAATGTACTGGCGACCGATGGACTGCCATAACGCATTGCTAAATGGACAGAAACATCATGGTTATCGGCGTTAAGTTTATCGGCTAACTTCGCCGTTTGACGCAAACTAATGTCCATTAACGGTGAGCCGGCCGCTGTCCATACCTTCTGGTATAACGCCGCCGATTTTGCTGGGCGTACCCGCAAAATGATTCCGTGTAAAATCATCATCCACACTAATTTAGGAATTTCGACTACGCGGGGATCTGCTAAGAACTCAGCTAGATAACGCCTAACAGCCGATGCTGTGGGTGCATCTGGCGTACCTAAATTTAATAACAGCACGCCCACTTTGCCGCGCTGTCCGTGTCCAACTTCTTTGGATAAGCCTGAAAATTTAGCCAAAACAGCCTCTTAATTAATAAATACTTATAAAATTAAAGTACAGATTCTATTGCTTGCTTAAGCTCTTCGCTATCTGGCTTCACTTTAGAATTGAACTGTTGCACAACTGCGCCATCGCCGCTAACGACATACTTATAAAAATTCCACTTAGGCGCACCGGTTTTTTCGGCTAAGTATTTAAATACGCTATTGGCGTCACTGCCACGCACAGCTGAAGTCGACAACATAGTGAAAGTGACACCATAATTGATGTAACACACCTTAGCCGTGTCTTTCTCATCATTTTCTTCTTGGAAAAAATCATCCGATGGGAAACCAATAACCACTAAGCCTTTGTCTTTATAGTTTTCATGCAATGCTTCGAGCGCTTTAAACTGCGGGGTATAACCACAGTTACTCGCAGTGTTAATAATCAACACTGGCTTTCCCTGAGTCAATTCACACAGATTAACTGTCTCTTCAGAATGTAATTTTCGTACTTCAAGGTTCAAATACTCAGGACAAGTGGCCGCCATAGAGCCAACACTCATCAAGCTCGCTGTCATAGCGAATATCATAGGTAATTTTTTCATTGCTTTCTCCTTTACCGGTACATTACGTAAACGTACTAGGTAAAGATCATATTGAATTAAAAAATAAAAGCTATGGTTAACGACCGCATAGCGATGAAGTAAAACCGATTGAGCTGAACGAAAATCTAATAACACCAATAAAAAGCAGCCCATAAAGAGCTGCTGAATCCAGAACCTAACTCTCGCGTTAGTCCATGTCTAAGGTGACACCTTCCATAAAACCTGAGCCCGTGGATTCTTTATTCTGCAATTTAATCATCAAACGTAAATCGTTTGGTGAATCAGCATGGTGCAGCGCATCGGCGTAACTAATCTCGCCATCGACATAAAGTTTCAGCAAGGCCTGATCGAACGTCTGCATGCCCTGCTCATTCGATTTAGCCATGGTTTCTTTGAGCAAATGCAGCTCGTTCTTCGCAATTAAACTTGCCACCCTTGGAGTGTTGATCAATACTTCAATCGCGGCGCGACGCCCAGTGCCATCGACTTTTGGGATCAATTGCTGCGCCACAATACCGCGCAAATTTAATGACAAATCGAACAATAACTGTTGATGTTTACTCTCAGGCACGAGGTGCATAATGCGGTCTAATGCTTGGTTGGCGTTGTTGGCATGCAAGGTTGCCATACAGAGGTGGCCTGTTTCTGCAAACGACAGGGCGAACTCCATCGTCTCTTGGGTACGAATTTCACCAATCAAGATAACATCGGGTGCTTGGCGAAGGGAGCTTTTTAGCGCCGCATCGAAAGACTCAGTATCTATGCCCACTTCACGCTGAGTGATAATGCTTTTTCTGTGGTCGTGAACAAATTCGACTGGATCTTCAATCGTGAGAATATGACCACGAGCATGACCATTACGATATCCCACCAAGGCCGCCAGAGATGTTGACTTACCCGTACCCGTTCCGCCTACCATAATGATGAGGCCACGTTTACTCATCACCAGATCTTTCAGAATAGGTGGCAGTTTTAAATCATCGACGTCAGGGATTTTAGTTTCGATACGGCGCATCACGCAGCCTGACGATTCACGCTGCCAGAAGGCGCTTACCCGAAAGCGACCTAAATCCTTTGCCGCAAAAGCGAAGTTACATTCACGACTCGAATGAAACTCTTGTTTCTGCGCTTCGGTCATTAAGGATTCAACAAAATCCAGTGATTGTGCCGGAGTAAAGGCACTTTCGGCCAAGGGACGCAACTCACCGTCAATCTTGGCACTCGGCGGAAAACCCGCTGTGATAAACAAGTCGGAGGCTTTGCGCTCAACGATCACTTTTAAAAACGGAAGAACATCCATCATAAATCCTTAAAATGTCGCTTGTTTATTCGAACTCTTCGCCATTGCATCTTCACGGGTGATAAGACCGCGATTGACTAAGTTCTGTAAACATTGCTCTAAGGTCTGCATTCCGTGGGCCATACCGGTTTGAATCGCCGAATACATCTGCGCCACTTTGTCTTCACGAATAAGGTTACGAATAGCGGGAGTACCCATCATGATTTCATGGGCGGCGACACGGCCTCCGCCTACCTTTTTAATCAGGGTTTGCGAAATAACCGCTTGCAGCGATTCCGACAACATAGTGCGCACCATGTCTTTTTCACCGGCGGGGAATACGTCGACCACACGATCAATGGTTTTCGCGGCAGAGGTGGTATGCAAGGTACCAAACACTAAGTGGCCTGTTTCTGCAGCGGTCATCGCCAAACGAATGGTTTCAAGATCACGCATCTCACCGACTAAAATCACGTCCGGATCCTCACGTAGTGCGCTTCTAAGCGCCGCATTAAAGCTGTGGGTATGGCGGTGAACTTCACGCTGGTTAATCAAACATTGCTTATTTTGGTGTACGAATTCGATAGGATCTTCAATGGTTAAGATGTGATCGTGTCGATTTTCGTTAACGTAATCCACCATAGCGGCAAGTGTGGTACTCTTACCCGAACCTGTTGGCCCAGTCACTAGGACTAATCCCCGAGGGAAACTGGCGATTTTTTTAAAAATCTCCGGCGCACCTAATTGCTCAAGTGACAAGATGTCGCTAGGAATGGTACGAAATACGGCCGCAGCACCACGGGATTGATTGAATGCGTTAACACGAAAGCGTGCAAGATTAGGGACTTCGAACGAGAAATCGATTTCTAAATGTTCTTCGTAGTCCTTGCGCTGCTTATCATTCATTATGTCGTACACTAGGCTGTGTACGCCTTGGTGATCGAGCGCGGGCAGGTTAATTTTTCTCACTTCACCGTCGACACGGATCATGGGAGATATCCCTGCAGAAAGGTGTAGATCCGAGGCTTTGTGTTTTACACTAAATGCCAATAACTCAGTGATTTCCATCGTTTGGGATATCCTTGCAACTAGATAATTACATCATGACAACAATAGCAGACAGACTCGCAATCGCCCAGCGCAGGATCGCACAAGCGGCGCAAAAATGTGCACGCCAACCTAGCAATATTCGCTTACTTGCCGTCAGCAAGACCAAACCTATTGAAGACATTATAGCAGCCTATCAAGCGGGTCAGCGTTGCTTTGGCGAAAACTATGTCCAAGAAGGCGCAGAGAAAATTACCGCGCTCAAGGGGGATTTTCCGGACATTGAATGGCACTTTATCGGGCCACTTCAATCCAACAAAACCAGCATAGTCGCCCAGCATTTCGATTGGATGCACACTGTCTCGCGCGACAAAATAGCCCAACGTCTCAATGACCAACGTCCAGCTGAATTAGCGCCATTGAACGTCTGCATTCAAATTAATATCAGTGCTGAAGACACAAAATCAGGCATAGCTGCGGCGCAAATGCTGCCACTGGCCGAGCTTATCGCTCAGCTGCCTAATCTTGCACTGAGAGGCCTAATGGCGATCCCAACGGCTACCGCGGATGCTGAGTTACAGCTTAAAGAATTTTCTCAGTTAAACAATCTATTTCAAGAGCTTAAATCACATTACCCCAGTGTAGACACGCTTTCCATGGGGATGAGTAATGATCTAGATACAGCCATTAGCTGCGGTTCAACTATGGTGCGTATTGGCAGTGCCATTTTTGGTGAGCGCAATTACGCGGCGTAAACTCACTCGAGGCATGAAGTTCGAGGTCAGTGTGTGGGCTTGACCTTGTTTTTAGCGCTTTATGCCCAAATACTGTATTAAAGATCACGACATTTAAGTTCAATTAGCGAGAGTCGACTAATCTGGCTCTGACATTCAAATGACTAACCGTTTTATCATCTTGATTTAAGGTGAGTCTGTTACAAATTAACGGTTAACACACTGAAGAGAATCAAATGGATCAACAGAAAATCTGCTTTATCGGTGCCGGCAATATGACGCGCAGCATCATCAGTGGCTTAATCAATAGCGGCTATCCAGCTCAACTCATCCAAGCGACCAATCCTAGCCAAGGTAAACTCGACGCACTAAAAGCCGATTTAGGGATTTTGGTTTCTCAAGATAATTTAGCCGCAGCACAAGCTGCCGATGTCATAGTGCTGTCGGTAAAACCGCAATTGATGCAGCAAGTGTGTGAAGCATTACAAACGGTCGACATGTCGCAAAAGTTAGTCATCACTATCGCTGCAGGCATTAAAGCAAAGCGTTATACCGATTATCTGGCGCAGGATATTAAACTTATTCGCGCCATGCCCAATACACCGATGCAGATTAGTGTGGGTATGACAGGCCTCTATGCGCCTCAGGCTATTTCTACCGAGCAAAAAGCCATTTGCGATCGTTTGATGTCCAGCGGCGGCGAAATTGTGTGGGTTAATGAAGAGTCAGAATTAGATCAAGTGATTGCACTATCGGGCAGTTCACCGGCTTATTTCTTTTTGCTAATGGAGTCTATGATAGATGCAGGCAAAGAAATGGGAATGGATGAAGACAAAGCCAGAACTTTAGTGCAGCAAGCCGCGCTCGGCGCTGCTATGATGGCAAAGCAAAATCCACAACTGACCTTAGGTAATCTAAGGGAGAATGTCACCTCAAAGGGCGGTACCACCGCACAGGCGCTGGCGACATTTGAAGCTGCGGATATGCGTGGTTTAGTAAAAAAAGCCATGGAAAACTGCATTAAACGTGCAGAAGAAATGGCTAAGACATTTTAATTTTCACTAACGCGTTTTTATATCGGACTTTAATAGGTAGAAATCTCGATGAATGCATTTACCTTTTTAATCACCACACTATTCGACTTGTATTTGATGGTGGTGATTTTGCGGATTTGGCTGCAACTGGCAAGGGCGGATTTTTACAATCCTTTTAGCCAATTTATTGTCAAAGCGACTCACCCGCTCATCGCGCCAATGCGCCGTATTCTGCCTTCCTTAGGACGGTTTGATACCGCATCATTCGTCCTCGCGTTGCTGGTCGTGATGGTCAAAGTACTGCTGATCAGCCTTATCGCGGGCGGTGGCATAGACATACTGCTGTTTTTGATGTTTGCCGTCGTATCTGTGATCAAAAAAGCAGGGGTCTTGCTGTTTTGGATGCTGTTGATACGCGCAATATTGAGCTGGTTTAACCAAGGCTATAACCCAATAGTGATGGTCATGGGTCAGTTAACTGAACCCGTATTAGCGCCAATCCGCCGTATCATACCGCCAATTGGTGGCTTAGATTTATCGGTAATGTTGGTGATTATTGGTATGAATTTCCTCAATATGTTACTTGCCCAATATATCCCTTATTGGGCTGTGATCTAATGAGTGCAGTGACTTTGCAGCAAGGTGACTTGCTGCTTAATCTCTACATTCAGCCTAAGGCCAGCCGAGATCAAATTGTAGGACTGCACGGTGATGAGCTAAAAGTAGCCATCACTGCGCCGCCTATTGATGGCAAGGCCAATGCCCATTTAAGCAAGTACTTAGCAAAAACCTTTAAAGTGCCAAAGAGCGACATTCATATAATGAAAGGTGAACTTGGCAGGCATAAGCAAATCCGCGTGATTGACCCAAAGATCATCCCAAGCGTCATTACTGAGCTGATGGGACAAACTAGCTGAGCAAAGCTGTTGAAAGGCTGAAAACCAACAAATTTCTTTGAATGCGGTTAATTTATCGATAAACAGATAAACATAAACAATAGTCACAGCGACCTATACTCAAACATTCCCTAATATGAGGTATCCTATCATGTTCCGTAATATTCTGGCTGTATTAGCCCTCACCGCTAGCCTTTGTGGTGTTGCAAACGCAGAGCAAAAAGAAACTGTCGGCAATTTTGACATTCATTACATGGCACTTGGCAGTACATTTTTAACGCCTAGCATAGCCAAATCCTATGGCATTCAACGCAGTAGCTATACAGGCATTATCAACATTGCGGTGTTAGATATCAGCGAAGCGAATAAACCCGCAGTACCCGTTGAAATTACCGGTGTCGCCAATAACTTATTAGATGCTCGAATCAACTTAACCTTCAAAGAGATCCGTGAAGGTGATGCGATTTATTATATTGCCGAAGTTCCTTACCGCGATGATCAGGAGATCAACTTCAATATCGCGATCAAGCATGGTAATCAATTAAATACCAACTTGCAGTTCAAGCAAAAATTCTACGTTGAATAAGCCAAGCTGAGATTACCGCAAGACATAAGTAACTTTGGGACGGTACAAGTCTGTACCGTCCCGCCCTTTTCCTGTCCTTTAGCCCTCAGCTTGGGTATCATTGCCGCAGTATAAGTCGCCCCAATGATATAGGTGTTCCATGCAACAAATCGTCCTCGCCAGTGGCAACAAAGGCAAACTCGCCGAATTCGATCAAATGCTCGCCAGCTACGGCGTCACTGTACTGCCGCAGAGCCAATTTAATGTCAGCGAAGTGGCCGAAACGGGCACCACTTTTGTCGAAAATGCTATTATCAAAGCCAGACATGCAGCCGAAATCACCGGACTTGCCGCCATTGCCGATGATTCAGGTTTAGAAGTGGATTTACTCCAAGGCGCTCCCGGCATTTATTCAGCGCGTTACGCGGGCGAAAATGCCAAAGATCAAGACAACGTATTGAAACTACTTGAAACATTAAAAGACCAGCCAGCACCTCGCAGTGCGAGATTCCAATGCGTGCTGGTATATATGCGCCACGCCAAAGATCCAACCCCAATTATTTGCCAAGCCTCATGGGAAGGCCAAATCGACTTTAGCCAACGCGGCAACAATGGCCATGGCTACGATCCGATTTTTATCCCTGAAAATTATCAATGTAGTGCGGCAGAGCTGAGCAGCAATGAGAAAAACGCCTTAAGCCATCGCGGTAAAGCCCTAGTGCAACTCATCGCCGCCATGCAAGCCCAAGGCGTGTTAACTGGCGGGAATGCACAATAATGTCGTCAACTGCCGTGACTACTGCGATGAAGCTCGAACTGCCGCCACTCAGTCTGTATATCCATATTCCTTGGTGCGTACAAAAGTGTCCTTACTGCGACTTTAACTCCCATGGCCAAAATGGTGAGCTGCCACAAGAAGCCTATGTTGATGCGCTATTGGAAGACTTACGCCAAGACTTACATCTCGTCCAAGGGCGGCAAATCCATACCATCTTTATCGGTGGCGGCACACCATCCTTATTCGATGCTTTGCAAATCAAACGCATACTCGATGGTGCCAATTCGCTAATCCCCTTTAGTGACAATATCGAAATCACCATGGAAGCCAACCCTGGCACCTTAGAACACGATGACTTTAGTGCCTATCGCGCAGCAGGTGTCACTCGTTTATCTATCGGTGTGCAGAGTTTTTCTAAGGATAAGCTCAACTTACTTGGACGTATTCACGATCAAAACGAGGCACAAGTCGCTGCTCAAAAAGCCAGCCAAGCGGGATACTTGAGTTTTAACCTCGATTTAATGCATGGATTACCCAACCAAAGCTTTGCTGAAGCTATGGCCGATATCGACACGGCAGCGGCGCTTAACCCGCCACACCTATCTTGGTATCAGTTAACAATTGAGCCCAACACACTATTCCACTCAAAACCGCCGCAGCTGCCCGATGACGAAGCGCTCTGGCATATCTATGAGCAAGGTCAACAAAAGCTGGCCGCATTAGGGTATGAGCAATACGAAATATCTGCCTACGCAAAACCTGGTTACCAATGTAGGCACAATCTCAACTACTGGCAGTTTGGTGATTATCTAGGCATAGGCTGTGGCGCACACGGCAAAGTGACGCTGCCAAAAGAAAACCGCATCATACGCACGGTAAAAATTAAACATCCCAAGGGATATCTGAGTGCCAGCAACTACACCTTCGAATCGATTGAAGTGGCGGAGGAAGATCGCGCGCTCGAATATTTAATGAATCGCCTGCGTCTGATGACACCTATCCCTAAGCAAGAATTTGAACTGCGTACCGGACAGCACAGAGACACATTGACCGAAGGAATGGAAAAAGCCAAACAGCGCGGTTTACTGACAGAATCCGCTGAACATTGGCAATTAACTAGTAAAGGTCATATGTTTGTTAATGATTTACTGACACAATTCTGCTGAGTTAGCCGTTAAAATATCTATATAAATAATGTGTTAGTAACTAGGGTCTGTTGATCTTTGCTGTACAAAT